>CAZLYG010000005.1:0-1811 GCA_964563075.1 uncultured Steroidobacteraceae bacterium
CAGAATTGCCTTTTTGGTCATTTTAGCTAAAATAGCTAAATGTCCAAGACCATATCCGCCAGCGATGCCAAGAACAACTTCGGCGGCCTCCTGGAGGACGTTGCCGCTCTGGGACGTGTGGATATCCTCAAGCACGGGCGACTGGTCGCAGTAGTCATGTCGCCGCGGGCGTTCCAGAGTGCAGCACGTGCGCCAGAAGAGCGCGCAAAAGCGTGGGGCGAGAAGCACATGATCCCGCAGGAGCATGCGCGCTCGGCCCGGATGCTGAATTCTCCGAGCAGCTTTGATGAAGAGTGAGCGCGAGACCGAGGCACCGCTCACTCCGGAAGACGTGCAGGCGATCCTGAGCATCTGCTCGCCGCGGGGTCTGCTCGTAGGCGGCCAGGCACTCGCCTTTTGGGCCGACCATCTGCAGGTCGCGCGTCCCGCAGATCTCTCCTCCGGAGTGACCGCGGATGCAGATTTCATTGGCGATTCCGTTCTCGCCAAGGATCTCGGCAAACGCCTTGGCTGGCAGACGTGGATTCCGGCGCTGGATGACTCGACGCCGCAGACCGGCAAGGTGACTCATCGCACCAGGAGCGGTGAGATCAAGCAAGTGGATTTTCTTTCAGGCGTCGTCGGACTCAACACCAAGGATCTGGCGCGGCGCGCCATCGAACTGGAAGTCCCGCAGATCGGGCGGCTGCGGGTGATCCATCCTATCGACGTGTTGGACAGCCGAATCCAGAACCTGCACCTGCTGCCCGAAAAGCGCACGCAGGCCGGAAAAGCTCAGGCGCGGTTGGCGGTGGACGTCGCGCGCGCATTCATCTCTCAGGAGATTGCTGCTCGCGGCGAGAGAGTTGCGCTCAAGCTCCTGGAGCGTGTCGCGGAGATTGCCGGGGACATTGCGGCCATTCGGGTGTTCCTGCTGTACGGCATCGACCCGTTGCAGGCCGTTCCGCTCGAGGAATTTCGCACCACGTCAGCCCTGCACAAGGTGCGATGGCCGCAAATCGTCGGCGAGGTTATTGGAAAGAGAGAATCTCTGAAACGGCTCGCGTCTCGCGCCACTCGTTCATCCAGATGACGGGGCGCGCGAGCTGTGCGTCTAGCTTGCGCATCACCAGGCGTATTCCCGTCCGTCATGGTTGTAGAAGCGGCCCGAGTCGGCAGGCCCGAGCCTGGCGATGACTTTCCGCATCGCCGTCACGCTTTCCTCCGGCGCCAGCTGTGCGCTGGGGCCGCCCATATCGGTCCGCACCCAGCCGGGATTGATGAGGACGCAGCTGATGCCTCGTGTTTTCAGGTCCATGGCCGCACTGCGCATGAGCATGTTCACGGCCGCCTTCGATGTCCGGTAGGGAATGTAGCCGCCGGAGGTCTCGGCCAGTGAGCCCATGCCGCTGGTGATGGTGACTATCAGTTTCCGCTCGCTGGCAGCCACTCGATCGAGGAATGCCTCGGAAATGCGCGCGGGACCCATGAGGTTGACCTCCAGAACCTGCATCCAGTCGCGATAGTCGAACGAGCCGAGAGTTTGACCGCCCGTGCCGATGACTCCGGCGCAATTAATGAGAATATCGATTCGAGCAGCGGTTACGCGCTTGGCCGCGCCTCGCACGCTCTCGGTGTCGGCGACATCGACTTCGAGCACAGTGACGATTCCCTTGGAAGCATCCGCCAGTCGCTGCAGCGACTGTGCCTTGGCCGGACTGCGGCAGCCGGCGATGACGGTAGCACCGTCTGCCGCGTACTGCCGCGCAAGCTCGAACCCCAATCCGCGGTTGGCTCCAGTGATGAGTATCGTTGACATGGCTCGAGCAGGT
>CAZLYG010000005.1:1821-18010 GCA_964563075.1 uncultured Steroidobacteraceae bacterium
TCCCGGGTGAGCGTGCGCGCTACTTTGCAGGACGGTCAAGCAGCCAAGAGTCCCAAGGCCGCGATGAAGGAGCGTGCATCATGAAGATCGGAATTCTCGGATCGGGCGACGTCGCCAAGGCACTGGCAGCTGGATTTCTCAAGCACGGGCATGAGGTGATGCTGGGAACGCGCGATCCGGCGAAGCTCAAGGGTTGGAATCCCAAGGCTCGCGTCGGCAGCGTCCCGGAGACCGCAGGCTTCGCGGAACTGGCCGTTCTGGCGGTAAAAGGTACCGCGGCCGTTGAGGCTGTGCGTGCCGCCGGTGCCGGGTTGCGCGGCAAAACGCTCATCGATGCGACGAACCCGATCGCCGAGGCGCCGCCGGTGAATGGCGTTCTGAAGTTCTTCACCACTCTCGATGAGTCACTGATGGAGCGTCTGCAAAAGCAGTTTCCCGAGGTGCGCTTCGTCAAAGCCTTCAACTCGGTAGGCAACACGCAGATGGTCAACCCGCAGTACGCCGGCGGGCGCCCGACGATGTTCATCTGCGGCGAGGATGCCCGAGCCAAGCAGGCTGTCGGACAAATTCTGGATCAGTTCGGCTGGGAGACCGAGGACATGGGGGGCGCCATCAGTGCACGAGCGATCGAGCCGCTGTGCATGCTTTGGTGCATTCCGGGTTTTCAGCGCAACCAGTGGACTCATGCGTTCAAGCTGCTGAAATAGTTCCACATCATTGCGTGACGGCGGCCATGGCGGTGGGGTTGAGCCCGGAGATGGGTGTGCTGTCGACCTGGCTGAGCGCGCTGCCGGCCACGCTGATATGAACAAGATGTCCGCCTGTGCCGTTGGGAGGCATCGCAAGCGCGTCTGATGTCAGGACGTACAGATCATTGTTGCCGCTCAGGGCTGCCGCCACCGCCGCGGACCCGGTATCCAGCTCGCCCTGCGACGCGAGGGCACCGGTATTGTCGATCGTGTATTGATAGAGCTTGCCGGCGTCTGTATCGACACCCATGAAGTTGGTCAGCAGATAAGCTTTCGACCCGGAGCTGTTCAGGACCAGGCCCACGGGAAGGATGTGACCCCCGGTCAGGGTAGTGAACATTGTCGGGTTCAAGGAGTAGTCTGACCCGATCGTGTATAGCGAGACCTCGCCGTCGCAATCAGGGTCGACGCACGTGCCGAGCACATAAGCCCACCGACCATTGGGTGTCAGGACGATCTCCTGGGGGTCGTCGGCGGTGATGGTGGCGGGTGCAAGCGCAGAGAGTGCCCCGTCCGGGCCAATGGAGAACTGCAGAACCACGTTGCTGGAGGTACCACCCCCCACGTAGGCGTGGCGTCCAACGGAATCGATCGCAAGCGGGCCCGAGGCAAAGCCGGGCAGGGTGATGAATGCTGGCGTCAACGGTGTCAGCTGGCCGCTGGTGCCGATCGCGTACTGTGAAACGACCGCCGCAGCGGAGGCCACCGAGGTCGGACCGGGAGGCGAGGTCACGACATAGAGATAGTGGCCACTCGGGTCGATACTGACCCACGAATGGCCGCTCTGGAAAGCCGATACCGGGACACCGACCACAGCGGGTGAAAGTGCCGCCAATGCCCCTCCCGCACCGACGCTATATTGCGAAATCGTGTAGTCCGCACCGTTCACCGCATACACGTATCGTCCCGCGGGATCTGCGCCGATTGCCAGCGGATCTGCCCCTGCCGGCACCGAGGGCACGCTCAGCGGCGTGACCGAGCCATCGCCATTGATGGCGTATTGCAGTACCTGACCGGGTCCGCTGCTCGCGGCAGTCGCCGCGACATACAGATATCCGCTTGGGTCCCTCACCGGAGGTGGACTGACCAGGTCTTCCTGACTGCCCGAGCCGCCGCACGCCGTCAGGCAGGCGGACAGGACCATCGCGCTCGCGAGCGGACGCACTGCGCTTCTTGAAAGTTGGGTCATCGCATATCCCTGTTGGATCCAGCGGAGCTCCCATGAAAAAGAGCACCTCACTACTCGCGATACTACGCGCGGGCGTGAACGAGACTGTCGGCAATTCCCAGCAGACTGTAGCGAACAATGCTACACGCCGGGGCAAAGTGCATCCGCGGCGCTACATCCGGCTACAAACGGCTACAGCATCGATTGGCGGCGTGTTGCCGCTTCTGACATCATCGCAGCCGAGTTCTACTTGCGAGAGATCGATGCGTCGCGCTCATCGGCTGAGCCTGCTCGCGCTTGTGATGATCGGCTGCCATGCCTCGTGCGCCCTGGCAGAGGACGGCTGTACGGGGCCATCGACCGATTGTGTTGCCGTCGGCCATTGGAATTTCAGCGTGGCGCTCGGCGCCGGGGTCAGAACAAACCCGCTGGTGCACGGAACCGACATTCCGCTGGTTGTCATCCCGCAGTTCAGCTACTACGGCAAAAGGGTATTCATCGAGAATCTGGATGTCGGGGTGACGCTCGTCGAGGGCGACACGCAGACCTTCAATCTGGTCGCCAGCCCGGGTTACGACCGGGTGTTCTTCTATCGCAGCGATCTGCAGAACATCTTCCTCGGCGGGCTGCCGGGCAGCAGCGCAAGCCCCGGAGGTGCCAGCGCAAGCCCAGGAGGTGCGAATGCATCGACCCCAGGCTCGCCCGCACAGAAGCCCGAGGCCTTTCCGTCGCGCCCGCGCCAGGTGACGTATCTCGCGGGACCCGAGTGGACGTTCAAATCCGGCGGCGTGTCCGCGCAAGTGGATCTCCTGCACGAGATCACTGGCAGGAATCATGGTGATGAAGTCCGCGCAGCGCTCGCCGTACCGATGACCAGAGCGCGGAACCCGGTAACGGTTACCGTCGGCCTTACCTGGAAGAGCGCAGCGATCGTCAACTATTATTACGGCGCTCCGAACATTTACGAGGGAGGCTCGGCCGTCAATCCTTTCGTCAAATTGGGCTACACGCGCCGACTGACCCCTCACTGGCGGCTCACCGCATTGGCACAGTACGAGTACCTGGACAAGGCCATCGCGGACAGCCCCATCGTGGCGCAACATTACGTGGCAACCGTCTTCGCGGGCGCCACTTACGAGTTCTGACCCGATGGCCGGCAAGTCCATCCTGAATGTGCGCAAGTGGATCGGCCCCGAGCTCTGCCTGCCCAGCGTGATGCTCTGGATGTGCTGCGCGCTGCCGCCGGTCGCGAGCGGGGCGACCGATATCAAGAGCGGAGGAATCGAGCTGGAACTGAGCCCGCGCGTCTGCACGCTATCCGCTCGTGACGAGCACTGCGACACGGTGGTGCGAGCGCGATGGAGTGCGCCTCAGGAGGAGTCGCTGTGCCTGGTGATAGTCGATCGCCCGGAGGTCAGGCAGTGCTGGGAGCACTACGAGGCCGGTGAGTACACCCTCGAGCTGGTGTTCGCGCGGGACCTGACATTCCAGTTGCGGGACCCGGCGCTGCAGCAGGTACTGGCTTCCGAGGTGCTGCGAGTCATCAGGGAGGCGATTCTCTACCGCCGCAAGCGCCGCCAGCCCTGGAACATCTTCGATTGACGGTGCGCACATCATGAGCACCCCTCAAACCGACACCTCCGTCCTGCTGGTCGAAGATGATCTGCGGCTCTCGGAACTGGTGAGCCGCTATCTGGAGACGAACGGCATGCGCGTCGCGGCCGTGGCTCGTGGCGACCGCGTTCTGGAGCTCGTGCGGCGCAACCCGCCCGATGTCATCATCCTCGACCTCGGCTTGCCCGGAGAGGACGGCTTCGCCGTGTGCCGGCAGCTACGGCCGGCATTCACGAACCCGATCCTGATTCTCACGGCTCGCGACAACGACATCGACCACGTTCTGGGCCTGGAGTTGGGAGCCGACGACTATGTCATCAAGCCGGTCGAGCCCAGAGTGCTGCTGGCACGAATCAACGCCCTGCTGCGGCGCAGCCGCGCGACGACGGAGATCGCCTGCCGGACGTTGCGCTTCGGCCAGCTCCTGATCAACCTCACGTCCCGCTCCGTGCATCTCGCGGGCAGCTCGGTCGACCTGTCGCGCAACGAGTTCGAGCTGCTGGCCCACCTGGCGGCACATGCAGGCGAGATTCAGTCGCGCGATGCGCTGTTCAGAAGCCTCTACAACCGCGAGTACGACGGTTGCGATCGGATGCTGGACATCCGGGTATCCCGCCTGCGCAGAAAGTTAGGGGAGGATGCCGAGCATTCGGAGCGGATCAAGACCATCTGGGGAGCGGGTTACCTGTTTGTTCCCGACGCGTGGTGATATGGCACGTCATTTTCTGGGTTTGTACCTGATCATCAACCTGACACTGGCGATCGTGAGCTGGGGTCAGGACAGGCTGCTGCAGGCATATGGCAAGGAGGACCCCGACCGCCCGGTTGCGGTTGCCGCGGCGGCTGTTGCCAGCGACCTGCGCGAGCTGCCGACCGATCGCTGGAGGCAGCGCATCGCCGACATCGCGGCGCACAGCGGTACCGACATGGAGTTGTTCGCCACCCAGGACGTCGCGGGTCAGGAGACGCTCGCAAAGCTGGCACGCGGCGACATCGCCTTGATGGGAACCAGCTCCAATGACACCTGGGCACTGAAGCAACTCGACGCCGAGCACATTCTGGCGATCAAGCACATCGCACCTGCGGGCCGGCGGGGACCGCTCGAGTGGCTGCTCACCACGGTGTTCTATGCGGTGATCGCGCTGGTGCTGATGATCTGGATCTGGCCACTGACACGCGACCTGCGCGCTCTGGAAAAAGCCGTAGCGGGCTTCGGCAACCGCAGCTGGGTGTTTGCGGCGGATATCAAGCCGCATTCCCAGATCTACCCGCTGGCAGAGACTTTCCGCAGGATGGCAGGGCGTATCGACGGTCTGATCGTCTCCCACAAGGACATGTCGAACGCCGTCTCCCACGAGATCAAGACGCCCCTGGCACGCATGCAGTTCGAGATCGAGCTCGCGCAGCAGTCCACGAGCCTGGAGGAAGTCAGGAATTCTCTCGGCCATCTCAAGGCGGACATCTCGGTCATCGACGGCCTGGTCAAAGCGACGCTCGCCTACGCGATCCTGGAGCGGGCCGACATGGCGCTGAATCTCGGGACGCACGACTTTACTACGCTCATTCCTGCGATCGCGGACTGCGTCCGACGTGATGCGCGCCCTGGTATTCGCATCAGATGCCAGGTGCAGAGTGATGCTCGCAGCGTCGTCTGCGACCTGCATCTGCTCGAATCCGTTCTCAAGAACCTGATCTACAACGCCGCGAGGTACGCGAAGCTGCAGGTCAGCGTGACCTTCCAGTTGCGGGCCGGGAAGTACGAGCTGTTCGTGGACGATGACGGCCCGGGGATCCCGCCCAAGGATCGGCAACGCGTGTTCGAGTCTTTCGTACAACTGGAGCCGGCCGGGGACAAGAAGAGCGGCTTCGGCCTCGGTCTGGCGATCGTGAAGCGCGCGATCGAGTGGCACGACGGCGAGGTGTCGATCGCTGAGTCGCCGTTCGGCGGCGCGCGGGTGCTTGCGATGTGGCCCGTCACGACCCTGGCCGAGACCGGCCGTCCGAAGGCGGACGCGGCTCTGGTGAGCCAGATGGAGCATTGATAGGTCAGGCAGGCGGCCCGGTCCCGATTGCCGAGTGGCGCGAAGCGCTGAAAGAGCTTTGGGGAAGCCCTGAATCTGTCTGATTCCTTCTGAACAGCCCCGGACAGAAGGTAAGATAAGGTGCAAATCAACCGACCGTCGACGTATGTTTTCGTGCAGAGCGCGCGGCAACGGAATGTCTATCGGATTCCGCTGCATTGAGCCGCGTGCCATTTCGTGAAAAGGGGACATTCATGAGCCGACGCAGGGCAATCGCGCGAGCGCTACTCGTAGCAGCAGGGTCTTTGTCCGTTTGGGCGTTGGCGTGGAGCCAGGCTGCTTCGCCGCCCAAGGATGTCTTTGGCCCTGACTCCCTCCCGCAGCCAGGCGTCCCCGAGGGCAAGATCCAGGAATTTCACGCGCCGGAGTCGCGGACCTTCCCCGGATTCGTGCACGACTGGTGGTTGTACATCCCCGCTCAGTACACCGCGGCCAAGCCGGCGGCGCTGATGATTTTCCAGGACGGCGCGGACTTCGTGAAGCGCGACGGCCATTGGCGGTTGCCCGTCGTGCTCGACAATCTCATCGCTCACGGCGAGCTACCTGTCATTGCCGCAGTGTTCGTCAACCCTGGTACCTCCACAGGTTATCGCGACGGCAAACCCATCAACAGCAATCGATCCGTCGAGTACGACACCTTGAGTCCCGCTTACGCGACGTTTCTCTGGACTGAGATCCTGCCGGAGGTTCGCCAACACGTTCATTTGCGCGAGGATGCCGATGCACGCGCCATCGGCGGGTGCAGCAGCGGCGGCATCGCATCGTTCACGGCCGCCTGGCAGTTTCCCGATCGCTTCCGCAAGGTGCTCTCACTGAGCGGAAGCTATGCGGACATTCGCGGCGGCCAGGTGTATCCAAGCCTCGTGCGCACTACCGCCCGCAAACCGATCCGCGTTTTCCAGCAGGTCGGCGCCCACGACGCGGTGGTAGAAGGATGGGGAAGTTGGCTGGAGCTGAATCAGGCGCTCTCCGCGGCACTCGATGAGAAGCACTACGATCATAAGTTCGTCATGACCGGGGACACGCACTGTGGAGTGGAGAACGCGGCGCAGCTCCCCGATGCCATGCGCTGGCTGTGGCGGGACTATCCGCGTCAGGCGCCGGCTCGACAATAGAAGCCCTGTTGCCGTGGTAAGCGTTGCAATCCTGGATGATTACGCCGACGCGGCGCTCGCTCTCGCCGATTGGGCTCCGGTCGCACGGCAAGCCGATATCAAGGTGTTCACACGACATCTGCCGGATCGGGAGATCGTCCCTGCCTTGCAGCCGTTTGAGGTCGTGTGCACGCTGCGGGAACGTTGCAGCTTGTCTGCCGAGACGCTCGCGAGACTGCCGAACCTGAAAATGATCGTCGTCACCGATCCCCGTGTCGGGACCATCGACAAGCAAGCCGCGTCGTCCCGCCGCATTCTGGTTTGCGAGGGAAAAGCACCCGAGAACATGCCGGCTGCTCCTTCGGCGACTGCGGAATTTGCCTGGGGCCTGCTGCTCGCCACCGTGCGCCACATTACTGAAGAGTCGCAGCGTCTGCAGCGGGGAGAATGGCAGCACAGCCTGGGATATGTAGTTGCCGGGCGCACGCTGGGTATCGTCGGCCTCGGCAAGATAGGCGCGCGCATGGCGCACTACGCGCGGGCGTTCGATATGCAGGTGCTCGCCTGGAGTCAGAATCTGACGGACGCGGCAGCCGCCGGCGTCGGGGCCACGCGGGTTGAGAAAAGCGTTCTGTTCCAGCAGAGCGATATCGTCACGGTCCACTATGTGTTGAGCAGCCGCAGCCGGGGGCTGGTGGGCAGTGCGGAAATAGCCGCCATGAAGCCGGGCGCGTACCTGATCAACACCTCGCGCGGCCCGATAGTTGACGAGGCGGCTCTCATAGCCGCGCTTCGGGAAAAGCGCATCGCGGGAGCCGGGCTCGACGTGTTCGATCAGGAGCCTCTGCCCAACGATCATCCTCTGCGCGCGCTCGACAACGTGACCCTGACTCCTCATCTCGGGTTTGTGACCGAGATCGGCATGCGGCGCTTCTACGCCGGCGCCGCCCTTGCCGTCAGTGCTTATCTGCAGGGCAAACCGGTGAACGTCCTCAACCCGGAAGTACTTGCCCACGCACCGCGCTAGCTCGCGCTGGCCGCCGCCGGGCTCAATCGTTGAGACCCAGTCCTTTCAGAATCCGCGGTGCATGCTTCGCCACACGCGCAGCGCGCGTCCTCGATTGCTTGGCTGCAGCGAAGTACAGTAGAAAACCTTTCTGCCTTCCCGGGGTGAGGGCGCGGAAGGCTTCGGCCAGCTCGATATCATCATCCAGGCGGTGGCGGAACTCCTCCGGCATATCGAAGTCAGCCACGCTCTTCATCTTCATTTTCGCGCCGGACTTCTCCAGCGCAATCGCCTCGTGAATGTAGGCCTGCACGGTCGCGTTGTGCTTGTCGATATCGCGCACAGAGGTGAATCTGAGGTGCCGGCCCGCCTGCACGTTCTTCGTCTGCTGAACGAGCATCCCCTTGGGATCCTTCAGCAAGGCACCTTTCATGAACAGCAGCGCACAGTAATCCTTGAAGCCATGGATCAGGACGACATTGTGGCCGTCCAGGTCATAGCAGGCTTGCCCCCATTTCAGCTCCTCGTTCAAGCCCGACGCCAGGCATAGTTGGCGAAGCGCGGCAAATTCGGCGCGCCAGCGCTGTTCCCGGCTGAGAACCTGGCTGACCTTGGGGTTCATTTTTTCATTCTATCGTGAGTGTCCCCGGGACTCATCCCTGAGGCTGCCGCACTTCGTAGCGCAGTGCCACCATGCCGTTTTTGGAGCCCGACCCGTCACTGCCAGTCGTTCTGCATGGCCACCTCTCTCATGGCTGCGCGCGGATCTCGAGGCGGTGCTTCGACCTCATCTGGCACGTGGCGACCGTTCTTTGAACGGCTTCTTGAAACCGCCGGCGTAATCGACTGGTAGTCCACTGAGACTCAGGTGACACGTGAAGGCGATGACCGTGTGAACGGGTGGTTGGGACGGCAGGGCCAGGCACTCGCCAGTTCCGATCCACGGCACCTTGGCCACGGTACCCGTGGCATACATCTGTACGGGCTGACCCCTGGCCAGTTGGCCAAGACAGGCCGTGAAACCTACGACCTTGTTTTCATGAGTCTTGACGACTCGACTGTCGGATGCCCGCAGGGAAATCGACCAAAGCTCGTAGTAATCCTCGTTTGCGGTCGGGAATGGGGCGCTCATGCAGGCCAGTGGCGCCTGATGTGTGTTGCGTACGAGCGGTACGAAAAACGAAAATTTCCTCCGTATCCGCACGCAGCTCTTCGTCATGAGGGGGCAATGGCTGATGTCATGCCAGGTCGCGCGTCCCAAGGCGAACTCGCGCAGCGGGCGGGGCAAATCCAAAATCGGCCCCGCCTCGGGCGGCAATGAGGCGGCTCGCGCCAGCACCTGTCTCCTATGTAAGCGCTTGCATGCGAGCTTTGGCGGGCTATACTCGCCATGAGGTTGCGTGAGAATGGCACTCATCTGAGGCCGGTAAAAACAGCGAATGCCAGCGAAGCGAGGTCTGTTGCCGCTGCGGTCGATATGCGCGCGCGCGCCAGCGCCCGGAAAGCGGGGAGTCGCTCGTGCCCTTGCGATGCTCGCGTGCGCATTCCTGTACGGCGCGTCAATGCGATCAGCCTTGGCCGGCGGTGCGACGGCGCAATCTCGGAGTGGCGCCCCGTACTGGATCCACCCGGGGCAGGGCGGCATCGCCCCGGCAAGGTCTCGCTACAAGGACGCGGCCGGGCAGGTGGAGGTTCTGTACGCGCATGGGCCGCTCGATCTGGCAGGCAACGCGTTCTTTGAGCCGCTGGGTACGAACGGACGCGCCTGCGTCACCTGTCACCAACCCTCGAGCGGGATGGGGCTCTCGTTGGCGACCATCCGCAGACGCTGGCAAGAGTCCAAGGGCAAGGATCCGCTATTTGCCGCCATCGATGGCTCCAACTGCCCGAGTCTGCCGCAAAACCTGGAGAGCTCACATTCGCTCCTGCTCACCCGCGGGCTGTTTCGAGTCTCTCTGCCATGGCCGCTTACGCACGACCCGGACGGGGCGCCCGTGGAGCCCGAGTTCACGATCGAGGTCGTTCGCGACCCCACCGGATGCAACACCGATCCCAACTATGGACTCAAGAGCGCACAACCGCGTATTTCGGTGTATCGCCGGCCGCGGGTAGTCGCGAATCTGAAGTACGTCGCCGTGGATGCAGGGGGCGAGGTATACGGCTCCCTGGGCCCCTTCAACGCCAAGCGCCTGGCGATGGTCATGGACCGCGATCCGGACACGGGCCGCTACATGTCCATGAACATCATGTCGGATGCAAGGACACCGACCCTGAGAATCCAGGCCGAGGAGGCCGCGCGGGACCACCTGCAGGTGAGCACTCCGCTCACCGGCGCACAGCTGAAATCCATTCTCGATTTCGAGACGCAGGTGTTCGCGGCCCAGGGCACTGACCTGGTGGGTGATGATTTCTCTCTGCCACACATGCCACCTGCGCTCGGCGCCCGGCAACTGCTGGAATCGCGCAGCGGCGTTCTCGGGGACAATTTCGGGACGCCGGCGTTCAAGTCCTTCGCCGCCTGGGATGCCCGTAGCGACGATGCGGCCCGGCAGCGCTTCCGGGAATCGGTGATTCGCGGCTATGCCGTGTTCTTCAATCGCCCCTTCTGGATACGAGATGCGACCCACATCAACACGGCGGGTCTCGGCAATCCTGCGAAGCGCACCTGCGTAACCTGTCACAACCTGCAAATGGTCGGGACGGACGCATCCGCGGGTTGGGGCGATCTCGGTACGACAAACGAGCCGTGGGCAGATGAGGCGCTGTGGTCGCCGACCTACAATAGCGCGCCGCAATTGCCGCTCTTTCGAGTCGTGTGCAAGCCTGAGGCGCGCCCGCACCCGTTCCTGGGGCGGGTCATCTACACGCACGATCCCGGCCGCGCGCTCATCTCCGGTAAGTGCTACGACGTGGGTTCGATCGTCATGGGGCAGCTACGCGGGCTCGCTGCCCGGGCCCCTTATTTTGCGAGCGGCTCGGCCGAGGATCTCAGGGCCGTCGTCGACTTCTACGACCGGCGCTTCAACATGGGCCTCTCGGAGCAGGAGCGTGTCGATCTGGTTAACTTTCTGAGTGTCCTCTAATGCCGGAAAGGGCTCGCGTGCGCATTCTCCTGAGCCGCCTGGCGCGTGCACGCGGGATCTGGCTGCTCCTGATCGCCTCGACGGCCGGTGCCCTGCAGCCGCCCGGCGATCATCGCAACTTCATCGCGTGTCCGATCGTGCAGGACACCGATACAGTGCCCTGTTGGCTCGCGGAGTACGGCGGGGAGCTCTATTTCCTCGGCATCCAGACCGACTCCGGTGGCTGGTCGCCGCCGTGGCTGGGTCATCGGGTTCTGGTGGAGGGTAAGCTCGCCGGGGGGCCTCGCATCTGCGGTGGCATCCCACTTACGGCAGATGCGCCCACCTCGACACCTCCGTCCGGCACCTCGGATTGTCGGCCTTTGCCGGAACCTCCAGCTGTGTCGGTCATGAGGGAGCTGGATGGCTCCTGCAACATGCTCTTGCCAGCCGATCCGCACTACCGGATCGTTGGAAGGCGCGGACCAGGGCCGAACACGGTGGAATCGGCATACCGGAAATTCCCACCGCTTCCGGCTCTGCCGCAGCTGAATCCACCGTATCAGCCGCATACGTTTACCCTCACCTATGACTTCGATTCGGAACTGGCGACTCGCACCATCGTCGCAGCACTGCTGGCCGTTCAGTACGCGCAGGCAGTGCACGCCAGGCAGCTGACGATCGTGGGTTATCGTGGCGCGGCTCTGTTGTCGGACGGTACCTTGGCGCAGGAAATGCCGGCCATCGCGCGACTTCGTGCTCAGGAGCTGGAGAGGACGGTACGCAAGCTCGGTCTGCCTCCCTCCACAGTCCTGACCACTCAGTGGAGTGAGGACACACCGCCTGCGGACGGAGTCACTGATGCGAGCCATTGGCGCGCGAACCTCATTGTCACCCCTTGAAGGGGGGGGGGCACGGCTTGCGCGGCTGCGAACAGCAGGGTCAGATCTGGATGCGGCGCAGGAAATCGAAGAACAGCGTCAGTTCTTGCCGGCTGAACAGATTGATGAAGCGTGCCTCGTGCTCGATCATCTCGCGCCTCAGCACAGCCAGCTCGTGTCGGCCTACGGGGGTCAGGAACAGGTCCTGTCGCCGCCGGTCTGCGCTCGAGGGGCGCCGCTCGATCCATCCCTGCTTGAGCAGCTGGCGAATGAGTCCGACGATGGTTGCCTTGTCGATCGCCAGCTGCGTGGCGAGCTCGATCTGCGCGACCCCGGGATTCTCGTCGACGAGTACGAGCAGGCTGAAGATGCCCGGCCGGATCATGCCGCTGCCAACCGTACGATTGAAATCGCGCCACAGGGCCATGTGCGCGCGCCGCACGTTGTAGCCGAGGAGATTCGGTAGCAGACCAACGCTCAGGGGGCGTAAGGGTGGCGGGCGGTCCGCCACGGATTTGCGTACACGGGAGGGTGGAAGCTCTCGAGGGCGGGTGCGCTTGTTCACGGGTGGCGATGCCAGGGCCTGCGGCGTCAGGAAGGGCGATTATGCCCGATCCGGGCGCCGGCGCGGAGCGCGCCCACGCGGCGCGAGCTCGGTATGACCCGATGGGCCGCTGGCGTCATGTTTGTCCTGTCAATGAGCGTCGGGGGCGAGTTCTCGCCCCCTGTGCTGACACGGCCCTGCTTCCGCAACGCAGGCCGCTGCTTCGGACAGCACTAGCGAGCCTGGCACACGCATGAGCGTGACTGGGGGGTGAGGGGTGCTACCGGTTCCCTACCCGCCGAGCGCCCAAAAAAATAATTAGGTGATGTATTCAACTACTATTGAAAAGCGCGATCACGCTTTTTATCATCTTTGCGCCGCCGCCGACTTCATAAACTAGGGGGTCACACCAATGATCGGCATCGACCGAAACGGCTCGAGCGCCGCGCCCGTGGGGCTGCGCGCCAGGCACCTGACGATGTTGATCGGTTGCGCCCTCGCCAGCACCAGCGTGCACGCCGCCGATGCGTCGCCTCCGCAGACGGGTGCGGACCCGAGCGAGTCGCTCCAGGAGGTGGTGGTCACGGGCACCCTCATTCGCAACTCTGCGCCGGTGGGCTCGACCCTGATTCCATTCAACCAGGCGGACCTGCAGCAGTCCGGGGCGATCTCCGTGGCGGACGCGCTGCGAACACTGCCGCAGGTGGACAATCTAGGCGTCAGCGAGGCCACCCGCGCCGGCACGGGGGGTGCCGGCAACATCGTCTACGGCAACTCCATCAACCTGCGGGGTCTGAGCCCGTTCGCGACGCTCACCTTGCTCGACAGCCACCGCGTGCCGCCGGCGGGTACAACCGGAGCAACGGTGGACCCGGATTCCTTTCCGTCGATCATGCTGCAGCGTGTCGATGTGGTCGCCGATGGAGCTTCGGCCACCTACGGTTCGGATGCGATCGCCGGCGTGGTCAATCTGATTCTGAGGCGGAACGTCGAGGGTGTGGAGGTTCAGGGCCGCTACGGGTTTGCCGATGGCTACGAAGAGAACCGCGAAGGACTCCTCGCCGGGCATCGCTGGGGCACCGGGCAACTCACCCTCGGCGTCGAGCAGAGCTATCACTCGGCGTTGAATGGCCAGGAGCGCAGCTTCTTCGAGTCCAACCAGACCGGCCGGGGCGGGACCAACTACGATAGCCTGCAGTGCAATCCGGGCACCATCCAGATCGGCAATACTACGTATGCCATCCCGAAGGGCGGCGTGACTCCTGCCAGTGCTGCGAGCTTGGCACCCGGCACGGCCAACTACTGCGATCCGTTCAAGTACCAGGACATCCTGCCGCGCGTGCGGCATCAGGATCTGGCCTTCACCTTCGATCAGAGCATCGGCGATCGTATCAGCGCGTTCGCCGACGGTAGTTATGCCAAGCGGACTTTTCTGTTTCGCGGCGCCGCGCCCACGGGCCCGCTGGTGGTAGCGGCCACCAATGCGTACTTCGTCGCGCCGCCGGGTACGAGCCCGGCATCCGAGACGGTCAACTATTCCTTCGCCCATGACCTCGGGCCATACAGTGATGATCTGGGCGGCTCGATCAATGTGCAGGGTACGCTCGGCCTGCGGTTCCGGCTGTGGCGCGACTGGACGCTGCAGGTCGATGGGACGGCCGGCCGCGACAGCGACTACGTCTACGATCCGCCCAATGCCCAGGTGCTCGGCAACTTGAATACGGCACTTGCCAGCAGCAATCCGGCCACGGCGCTCAACGTGTTCGGCGGTGCAAATGCGGCGGGCGTGATCGATCCCATCTTCAGTGGGATCTTCTACGGGCCCGGATTCTCGCGCGAGCAGGTCATCGAGTCACAGCTCGACGGCACGCTCCTCACGCTGCCCGGTGGCGCGGTGAAGCTGGCCGTCGGCGGGCAGTGGCGGCACGATGAGCTGCTCTACGGGCTCAACAACGGCCCGCCGGGCGAGCAGCTGGTCATTCGCAACAGCCTGCACCGGCACTCCAACTCCGGGTTCGCGGAGCTCCTCATACCGCTCGTGGGCAGCGGCAACGCGTTGCCGGGCATCCAGCGCCTGGATGTGGATATCGCCGGTCGCTACGAGGACTACAGTGATTTCGGCAGCACCAGCCATCCGAAGGTCGGCATCAATTGGCAGCCCGTCGACGCAGTTCTGGTCCACGCGAGCTATGGCACCTCATTCCGTGCGCCGTTGCTGTCTGAGCTGGTCGGCCCTCTGAAGGGTGTTTTCGTCCAGACCTACTCGGACCCGCTGTCCGCGAACGGCACCTCGATCGGCTACACGCTCGGTGGCGGCAACACGCAGTTGAAGCCCGAAACGGCGACGACGTATTCGTTCGGGCTCGACTGGCAGCCCGCCCGCGATGCGAAGATCAGCCTGACCTACTATCACATCGACTACAAGAATCAGATTGGCAGCTATCTCTCCGATCTCACGATTCTGCAGCAGGTGAACGAGTTGGGGAGTCTCATCACCCGCTGCCCTTCCGCCGCCTGCACCGCTCTCGTCGACCAGTATGTGACAGGACCCAACAAGCTGCCGCTGTTCGGACCGCCGCTCGCCGCTCCGAGCGTCTTCGTGAACGGGCTCGAGGAGAATCTCGGTGAGACGAGGACCGCCGGTCTCGACCTCCTGGGCAGCTACTCGTTCACCGCGCCGACGCCGGGAGTGTGGACGATCGATCTCGCGACCAATCTGACGACTCGGTACGACGTGCAGTTCACGCCCGGTGGTGCATTCTTCGACGTGCTCAACACGATCGGCAATCCCTTGCGGCTACGCCTGCGCGGGGACGTCGGTTGGGAAAACGGGCCCGTGCGGGCAAAGCTGTTCGTCAATTTCGCGAGCTCGTATACCAACACCGAGATCACGCCCGATCAGGCGGTCAGCTCTTTCGTGACGCTCGACTTCGATGCGGTATACGACATCGGCAAGAGTCTCGCAGCCGCCTGGGCGAAAGACCTTACGGTTCAGTTCCACATCAACAACATCGGCAATTCCACCCCGCCTTACGTGAACATTCCGATCAGCGACGCCGGTGGCGGCTTCGATCCGAACGCGGCGAGCCCGCTGGGGCGGGTGATTTCGCTGGGCATCGGCAAGAAGTTCTTGTAGTTCATTGGCAAAAGTCGCCTACGGCGCCTTTGCGGACATCAGCACCGCTCCCGCCGGCAAAAAGCGTGGTTTTTGCCGGCTGCTCAGTGCCACGTTTTCGCCCTGGTAAGTGTTAACACGCCTAAGCGGGGTCGATTCGCACCATGTCGCCCTCGTCTGTGAGCTGCAGGGCCGGCAGATCGGCGGCCGAGGAGATGGCGGCAATATAGGCGCACACAGCGGAAGCCCGGGCACCGGTGGCGCATACGGGCCTTCCCGGCGGCTCTACGTACACCGGGATAAAGCCGGTTGCGTTCAGGCGCCCCCGCTCGAAGACCAAGCGCGCCAGCATGCCGTGCACTGCCTCGGGGTGAAAGGGCGCGAGAGGGTAGGAAGGGTCAGGCTCAAAGCCGAACAACTCGCGGCGCCGCCGTGCCCAGGCAGAACGCTGCGGATGCGCCGAGTCGGGACTCAAGGCGCGCGTGACGACACAGCCATTGCCGAGGCCGTGGAAGATGGGACGCCCCTGATAGAACTCAATACCACGCAGAATGTGCGCATGGTGTCCGATCACGGCATGCGCGCCTGCGTCGACCGCAGCGTGCGCAAGGTCTCGCTCGTACGGTGCGAGCCGGACGGGTGTGTGCACAATGCCCTTGTGCAGCGCTACGATGCAAACTTGCGCCCCGGCACGGCGTGCCGCGCGAATGTCATCGGCCATGCGCGCAACAGACTCTGGATCGGGCCGAAGCAGCGGTGCCGCTGGTGCGATTGTGCCGCCGTGTTCCGGCTCCACGCGTACGTACGCGCAACCTGCCCGCTCGTCCGTTGCCCAACCCTGCTCAGGTCCAACACAGTTGTAGCTGAGCAGCGCA
>CAZLYG010000005.1:18020-31352 GCA_964563075.1 uncultured Steroidobacteraceae bacterium
GGCTCGGTGCAATACCGCAGGTGCTCTCGCGGCGGAAAGGTTGGCACCCGCGCCAGAGTGCGCGATTCCGAGTCGCTCCAGTTCCGCGATCGTGTCCGCAATACCGATCGAGCCGCAGTCTGAAATATGATTGCCGGCCAGCGTAACGGCGTCTATTCCCGCCCCGGCTAGCGCTTCGAGGTGTGCCGGTGGAGCACCGGGCGCCGGCACATCGGCAGCCATCTCCTGGACATGCGTAGTGTGCGGCACCTCGAGGTGTCCGATTGCGAATGCGGCCTTGCGCAGAGGGGCAGCGATGCCGCTCAGCCAGTGATCCGGATCGGGCTCATCGAGGACGAGGTCTCCGCAGCAGACGATATCGAGCATGGCGGGAGGCTTCAGGGCGAGGACATGACAGGCACATCGAGCCACGCGGGATCTTTCGCGGAGCTCTGGAGAACGATCTGCGCCCCCTGGAGCTGCGGATCGCGGGCCCGCTCGCGGTAGTCGGAGCCGGTCACCGTGAGCTGAATCCGATGACCCCGCCGCACCACGTACGAGGTTGGCAGCAGATCGAAGTGCAAAACAACAGCCTCATGAGGCACCAGCATTGCAGCATCCGCCGCATAGGCACGGTGCCACGGAGTCCCCGGCACCGTGAAAGGCGGTGGGCTTTCCGCGCGCAAGGACGCCTTGAGCCGGCCCTCTGTGATCACGGTGACCTCGCCGCTCGAGGACACGTCCTCCAGGTAGGCGAACACGTTCACGTCCGGACGATCGGCCGTCAGCACCAGCTGCACCACCGGATTGCCCGTGATGATCTGATCTCGTCTGAGGCGGGTGGAACGGATTGAGAGTCCATGCCCATCGAGATGACAGGGCTGCATGAAGGGACCGACGCCCCCTTGGGGGCACTGTACGTCCGTGTGCACTGTGAAAGCGGCCTGGGATGGAGCGGTAGAGCTGGATCGCGTCAGCGCGCGAGCGGGGTCGATATACCAGCGCTCCATGGACGCTCCTGGAACGGGCCAGGTGCGCGCACTGTGCCACTCACCAGCGGCGGTACCGTCCATCGTGAAGTAGTGTATGCGCGCCTCTGCGAGCATTCCGGTATTGACGTCCTTGAGGTAGGTGTCGAAAAAACGCTGGATCTCCTGCAGCAGCTCGAACCCTGGATTGCTGCAATGTTTCCAGGGCCCGAGGAGAATGCGCGACTGCGGAATGTTGAGGAGGGCGATGACGCCCTGATCGCGCAGCTCGTCGTGCCATCCGCCCATGATGTAAACCGGTACATCCAACTGCACCAGCTGTTGAGCATAACTGCTCACGCTGCTCTCGGCCCAGAAGCGCGAGCCTACGAGCGGTGACCAGCTGTCGCGGAAGGGTAGCTGCCGCCACAGGGCGAGGAGGTCGGTCGATTTCTGATGCTCTTCCGCTGCTGCGCGCAACAAAGTCTTGTCAGCATCACCCGCCACCGGTGCGAGGGCCATGTCCTCCTCAAGGGCGCGTTGGGGACCGGTGCCCCATTGCGCGAATATGCCACCCCGGCGCATCGCGTCGTACTTGCTCCATGAGAAGCATCCCGCGAACACCGCGCGCAGGTGCGGAGGACGGGCGCTGAGCGCGTGCATCGCGGCATCTCCTGTGTTCGAGCAGCCGTAGATGCCGATCCTGCCGTTTGACCATGGCTGCCGCGCCAGCCATTCGATGATCTCGTATGCGTCATCCGATTCCGTGCGATCGTTATAGCCTCGGCGGATTCCGAAGGACTGCCCGTTGCCGCGGCGTGCCACCTGAACTACGACGTAGCCCTGCGCGGTCAATGCCGGCACATGGCTGAGGCCGGCCCCGGGGGATTCCTGGCTGGCATCGGCGGCCTCGCCGATAGTCAGGCCATGCTGCCAGAGCACGGGGAAGCGTCCAGGGGCCGGCTGGCCACCCTGCGCCGGACGGGTGATTCGCATCGCCAGACGCACGCCATCGCGCATCGGCAGGTACAGGGTCGAGCTCACCTGCTCGGAAAACTGCGCCGCCGGGTGATAATGGCCGAAGCCGCCGGGCGCTGGCGCTCGCGGCTGCCCCAGGACCGCGAAACAGGGCAACAGGGCTGCGAGGAGGGCGATGGTGCGCATGGTGCGAATTTCCAAAACGCGCCGCACGGGCGCGGCCTTGCTGCGCGAGCCGGGCTCGCCGCAACAGCGGCCACGCGGGCGCTGCATCTGTATAATAGTTGATGTCATCACCTATTGTAACGTCCCCTGACATGCCACAACCTCTCGCCGGTTACCGGGTTGCCGATTTCAGCCATGTCATGGCGGGCCCGTTCTGCTCGCATTTTCTGCGCATGCTCGGCGCCGAGGTCATCAAGCTGGAGGCTCTCCAGGGCGACCCCATGCGCAACTACGGCCCGTTTCGGGAGTGGGAGGGCATGGCGCCCGCCTTCGTCGCCGCCAATGTCGGCAAGCAGTCGATCGCCGTGGATCTCAAGCATCCCAGAGGGATCGAAGTGGCGCGGCGTCTCGTGGCGAGCGCAGACGTCGTGCTCGAGAATTTCCGTCCGGGGGTCATGCAGAGGCTGGGCTTGGGCTACGAGACCTGTCGCGAGTTGCGGGCGGGTGTCGTCTACTGCTCGATCTCCGGGTACGGGCAGTTCGGGGCGCAGCGCGACTACCCCGCGATCGACAATATCGTGCAGGCGACGAGCGGCATGATGGCCGCCAACGGCGATGAGGGCGACCCGCCTTCGCGAGTGGGGTGGCCGGTGGTGGATACCTACACCGGCACGCTCGCTGCCCTTGCCGTGTTGTCGGCGCTTCTGCAACGGGAGCGGTTCGGCAACGGGCAGTACATCGATGTGTCGATGCTGGATGCATCGCTGGTTCTGCTCACCTCGCTCGCGACGCCCTATCTGGTTACCGGTCAGACGCTGCCTCGGACAGGCAACATCGGCTACAGCGGGGCACCGACGGCGGCCGTCTTCGTGGCACGTGACGGCGCGCGCGTATCCCTGGGAGTTGTTCAGGACAACCAGTTCGCAGCCTTGTGTCAGGTCATCGGGGAACTGCAGCTGGTTCAGGACCCGCGCTTTGCGACTGTCGCCGAGCGTGCCAAGCCGGAGCATGCCGCCGCGCTTCGAGAGCATCTCGCGCGTGTATTTGCTCGCCGTGACGGAGCGGAGTGGGAGCAGCTGCTCAATGCGGCTGGAGCGCCTTGTGGGCTGGTCCGCGACATCGCCGAAGCATGTGCTGCTGCACGCGGCGCCGGACGCGATCTGCTCGAGCCGCTCACAGTTCAGCTGCGCTCGGGCGCGCAGGCGCAAGGCGAGTATCTGAACGCGGGCTTCATGTTCGAGACCGATGGACCTGGCGGCCCGCGCACGGTGCCCGGCATCGGTCAGCACAGTAAGACGGTGCTGCGCTCGCTCCAATACGAGGAAGCGGAGATCGGCGATCTGATCGCAGCAGGGATCGTGGGGGCCTCAACATGACTGCCCGGCGCGCTTGAACATGCAGGGTACGGGCAACATGCAGGCAATTGAAGTGCAGTCCGAGAACCGGCGTTGGATCGGCTCTTACATCGCCACGGTACTGGCGATGATGGCGATTCAGGCTTCGAGCCTCGGGTTCTCGCCGCTCATCCCTTTCATGAAAGAGGCCTGGGGCATGAGCTATACCCAGGTCGGGACGTTCACCGGCCTCTATGGCGTAGTAGCCTTGCTCATGAGTCTGCCTGCCGGGCTGTTGGCGAAGCGCTTCGGGGAGAAGGGCGTCCTGCGCACGGGACTGGTGCTCGCCGGCCTCGGACTTGCGATGGTTGCGTTCGCGCACGATTACGCGGGAGGCTTCACCGCCCGCGCGATATGGCTCATCGGCTATCGCCTGGCCTTCATCTGCGTGGTGACAGCCGTTGCCGTGACAGTACCCAATGCTCATCGTGGCAATGCAATGGGCCTGCTAGGCGCACTGACGGCACTCGCCACCATCCTGGGGTCCACGTTCTCCAGTCAGATGGTCACGGCATTCGGATGGCGCTCGAGCATGACAGGCTTTGCCGTGCTCTCGATTGTGGCCGCGATCTACTTTTCATTCGGCTATCGCACCACACGTTCGCCGGGTGCGGCTGCGGGCACGCAGGCAGCGAATGAGCCCAGCAGCCTGTTCTCCGCATTCCGTCTGCCGGTTGTCTGGCTGATTCCGCTGTTGGGGCTGGCCAACGCGGCCGGCTTTGCGGCCACCTTCTTCGTTCCAACAGTCGTGCGCACCCAATTCCACGGCACGCCTGCGCAGTCCTCGACGATCATCGCCGCTGCCTATGGGCTTGCGATCGCGATCAATCCGCTTTGTGGCTGGCTAGCGGATCGTACGGATCGATGGCTGGTGATGGCCGGCATGTGCTGCCTTTCGGTACCGGCCTGCGCGCTGATGTCTTCGCACTCGATCTACCTGTTCGGCATGGCCACCGCCCTGCTCGTGGCATTGGGGCATGCAGCGGCCAATCAGGTATATCCCACGGCTGCCGAGCTGCTGCGGGGTCGCGATATCGGGCCGATCATGGGCATCGTGGGGCTCGGCAGCGGACTCTTTGGCTACCTCGGACCCCAGGCGCTCGGGCTCATGCGAGATTACTCCGGCGGCTTCGACCTTGGGTGGCACGTGCTCATGGTCACCACTCTCGGCATCGTCGGCGTGATGCTCGGCCTGCGCCGGTATGCCCGTAATCGGCCTCCGTCGTATCGGGCTCGTCCGGCATGAATGCCCGGCAAATAGGTGATAGCATCAACTATTATCGACGCAGTCACTGAAGGGCGCCACTGTCGTATGGACCCTACCGGGGAGAGCAGCCCGATCGATACCGCCCTCACGGCGATCCTTGCGGACCCGCTGGCGGATGCTCGTAGTGGAGGCTCGCTGGGATACGTGGGGCTTGATATCCCGCCGGATCTCCTGTTCGCGGTCCACCAACCGGCATGTCATCTGCCTTGGCAGACGAACAGGACAGTCAGCCGGGCAGCCGCCTGGTTGGAGGGCAGTTTCCCACCTTGGGCTGGGGGCATGCTCGAGGATTGGTCGGAGGGTCGATTCGATTGCTTCCAGTACGTGATCTTTACCCGCGGCGAGGATGTATCGCATCGACTCTATTATTACGTGTGCGAGCTGCAGCGCCTTGGGAAGCTGCGCGGTCCGCAGCCGCTCATCTTTGACGTTGCCAGGATCACGCGTGAGTCGAGTCGTCGGCACACTGTGTGTGCGTTGCAAGAGTTGTGCGTGCGCCTGGATGTTTCAGCGCATTCCTTGGAGCACGGGATCGAGCGTGCCAACGCGCTGCGAAGCATTTTTGCTCACCTCCGATCGCACCGTGATGCGCGGGGTGGGCTTTACGAGCGCATCGTGCGTGCGAGTCTGTTTGCCGATACACGTGAGCTGTTGAGTCGATGGACGCCAGCTACGCCTGGGGCAGGCCCTCGAGTCGTGCTGATCGGCAGCACACCTCCGGATGACCGCATTCACCAGGCGATCGAGAGCTGCGGCGCGTACGTCGTGGAAGAAGTCTATGACCGGAACCTCACGCGCCTGGGATTGCCGGTGCACGCGCAGGGTGCCGATCCTGCCACCGCCATTGCACGGCAGTGGCTCGACCATCATTTCTTCGTGCGAGACTTTACGGATCAAATCGCACGCGTGTTGTCCTGTATCGAAGCATCGCGCGCGGATGCCGCCGTCCTTTGGTTCACTCGCGAAGATGAGGCGCTTGCCTGGCACGTGCCGCTCTTGGAGCGTGCCCTCCGGGAACGCCGGGTGCCGACGCTCACGCTGACCGCACGAGCCTGGAATTTCGAGGACGGTGCTGCGGCAGAGATCGAGGCGTTCCTCGGAGCGCAGCTCTGATGCAGCCTTTGGCAGGACATACCGTCGTGGCGCTCGGGACAATGCTCGAGCGACCGCTGGCGCGCTATCTGGTTTCCCTCGGCGCCCAGGTCATTGCCGCAAACGAGGATCCGACAGCCCTCGCGAACGCTTCCTTTCTTATCGATGATCTTGGACTGCCCGAGCTGGAGGTGCGGGGACTGCCCAGAGCGCGGATCGTCCGCTTGAATCCGCAACTCATCCATGTATCGGTCACTGCCTTCGGGAGCACCGGGCCCCGGGCCCAATGGAGGGGGAGCGAGCTGGTGATCTCGGCCATGGGCGGCGTGCTGCGGCTCACCGGCGAGCCGGACCGGCCTCCAGTCAAGGAGGCATTCGATGCATGTTTGTTTCACGCGGACATGGTGGGTGCGGCGGGGGCCATGGCCGCCCATTACGCCCGGGGTCGCTCCCGTACGGGTCAGCACATCGACGTGTCCGCCCAGGAGGTCGCCTTCAGCCGCAACGTCAGCGGCGTACTGGTATGGCAGTTCGATCATCGCAAGCTCCATCGAGTTGGCGGTGCCATCAACTATGGTAAGAGTACGGTCCGATGTATCTGGCGCCTCGCGGACGGCTGGTGCTTCCATTCGCTCATGACGGGTCGCTTCGGTGCACCCGCAAACCAGGCACTCTCGAACTGGATGGACGAGGTCGGTTGCCGCAATCCCCTGCACGGCATCGACTGGCTTCGATATGACCGCTCAGCGCTGCCACTGGAGACCCGTCGAGACTGGGAGTCGGCGATCGCTTCTTTCTTCCTCGCGCGCACGCGTTTGGAGCTGGTCGAGGAGGGACGTCGCCGCGGTATCAACGCGTGTGTCCTCGCAACCCCGGCGGATGTGTTAGCGGACCTGCATCTGAAGGCGCGAGATTTTTGGCAGCGGGGCCCAGCGGGACCGCGTCCCGCGCGCTTTGCCACTCTGCGCGCCGGGCCGGCCGGGGCCGGGGCCGCGGCCGAAGTCGGGGCCGTGGCCGAAGCCGCGGCCGTGGCCGAAGCGGGGGCCGTGGCCGAAGCGAGGGCCGAAGTCGGGGCCCTCCCTTCGACGCCAGTGCAACACGGCAGGGCGCCAGCGGCAGCGCGCGAGCGTACCGGGCCGCTTGCGGGCATTCGAGTGCTCGATTTCTCCTGGGCACTGGTCGGATCGATCACGACCAAGATTCTGGGAGACCTGGGTGCCGACGTCGTCAAAGTCGAGAGTCGCGCGCGGCCGTGCCTGTCGCGCCTCGATGTGCAGGTGAGCGCCTCCAAACCCGGCGAGCTCGATGACAAGCCGTGGTTCGCCCATCTCAATACGTCCAAGCGGAGCGTCGCGCTCGATCTCAAACGCCCGCAGTCCCGCGAGGTCATCGATCCGCTGCTCGAATGGGCGGACGTCGTAGTCGAGAACTTCTCGCCAGGCACCATGGCGAAATTGAAACTGGACTACGAGAGTGTCGTGAAGCGCAACCCGCGAGTCGTCATGGTATCGGGCAGTGTCTATGGACAGACCGGACCGCTGGCCCAGGAGTGGGGAGTGGATGGGACGGGTGCGGCCCTGTCCGGTCGTACGCTGCTCACCGGTTGGCCTGACCGGGACCCGGTCATTCCGGGCGCGGTCCCATACGGCGACGTGATCGTGCCCTACGTGATGGCTGCGACTGTCCTCGCGGCGCTGGAGCAGCGGCGCGGGAGCGGTCGGGGGGCCTACATCGATGCGGCGATGTACGAGATCTGCGTCCAGCAGATGTGGCCGGCCATTCGAGCCGCGCATGCAGGAGCGGCGCTGGTGCGCACGGGCAACGCCGATCCGCGTGTGTATTGGCAAGCTGTCCTTCCCGCAGCAGGCGAGGACCGGTGGGTCGCGGTCACCCTCGCTGATGAGCGCCAACAGAACACTCTGCAGCGCCTGGCGGGCCGCGAATCCCTGGGAGAATGGAGCGCGTCGCAGCCTGAGATGGCGCTCGTCGAGCTGCTCCAGCAACACGGAATTGCGGCTGGAGTAGTGCAGGACACGCAGGATCTCGTGGAGCGGGATCCCGGACTTCGCGCTCGCGGTGCTCTCGTCGTTTTGGACCATCCGCTCCTTGGCCCTTTCGGTCATGTGCGCACGCCGTTGAGCTTCTCGGTCGATGCCGTCCAACCCTTTCGTGCACCGCGCCTAGGCGAGCACAACCACGAGGTCGCCCGCGATTTGCTCGGGTTGCCGCTCGAGCGCGTCGCAGCGCTGGAGTCGCTGGGAGTGTTTGCGTGAGCGCCGAGCAGCAGACCAGCGCCCGCAAGGTACTCGCCTGCACCGCCGAGGCGACGCGCTATCAGAAGGCCTTTGCCGCGCAGTTGCGTGAGCGCGTTGTGAAGGACGGCGAGCCTTTCGCGCTGGCTCAAGCCGATACGCCGCACGAGATACTCCACGCGATGGATATCCCGGTGATCAGCAACCAGTGGTGGTCGGCGTACATCTCGGCGAAGCGGCTCGCCGGCACCTATTTTCGCACGATGGACGCACTGGGCTATCCGCCCAATCGCTGCCGCTACTGCTCGCTCGGTCTGGGGTGCACACTGGCAGCCGATCCGGCGCAGGCGCCTTGGGGCGGGCTGCCGCGCCCGACCGTGCTGGTTGCGCGTCTGACGTGCGATTGCGTGCAGCATGTCTTCACGCAATGGGCAGCCGCTCTGGGGACGGAGTTCTTCGCATTCGAAGCACCCGCGTGGCAGGAGAAGCGTTCAGACTGGTTCGCGCACGCGCAAACTGATTGGGAAGCTGTGTTCGAGCGCGGCCGCATCGAGTTGATGGTCGATGAGATGCGGCAACTCATCGAGCTGCTCGAGCGTAAGACTGACCGTCGCTTCGATCTGAGCCGGCTCGGTACGCTCATGGAGCGGATCAACGAGCAGGAGCGGTACATCGCTGAGGCCGCCGACATGGTCGCTGCCGCGCGACCCTGTCCGGTTTCGATCGTCGATCAGATGCCCAACACGATGATTCCGCAATGGCACCGCGGCTCCGACTGGGCAGTGGCTCACGCCCGGCGGTTTCGCGACGAAGTGTCCGAGCGCGCGCGCGCCGGTGTCGGTATTGCAACGCCGGAGCGCCTGCGCTTGATGTGGATCGGTGCGGGGCTTTGGCATGACACGAGCTTCTATCAGGCGCTCGAAGAGAAGCTGGGCGCGGTCTTCGTGTGGTCGATGTACATGCCGTTTGCCGGTCCGCAGTACATCCGGGAGGTGCGAGGACGGCCGTTGCACGCTCTCGCGAGCCGGATCTGCTCATTGAACGAGGTGCTGCATCTGCCTCCCTGGATGAACAGCTGGATGGTCAGCGAGGCCCGGCGCTTTGGAATCGACGCCGCCTTGATCCTCATGCCTCCCGACAATCGGCTGTCGCAGTCAGGCACGAAGCTGACCAGCCTCGCGCTGCGTGAGGCAGGCGTACCGGTGCTCACCGTGGATGCAGATATGGTGAACGATGAGAACTGGGACCATACGCGGATGGTCGACTGGGTAGAGACATTTCTGCGGCGCGAGGGGCTGATCTCCCGGTCGGGTCGATCGTAATGGGCAGCCGGGGGTCACACGTCGCGATCGCGATTCGCCGCCGGCTGGTGTTGCCGCTCATCGCATTCCTGCTCTTGAGCTCGCTGGATCGGGTGAATATCAGCTTCGCCGCCCTCGACATGAATCGAGCGCTGGGTTTGACAGCGAGCCAGTATGGTTTCGGCGCGGGGATTCTGTTCGCCGGCTTTCTGCTGGGACAATATCCCAGCGTACTGCTGTTGCAGCGCGTGGGCATGCGCCGTTGGCTGAGCGCCTGCGCCATTCTCTGGGGGCTTGGCGCAGCAGGGGTCGCGTTTGCCCACACGCCGCTTGAATTCTATGTGCTGCGCGTGATTGTGGGGCTCGCGGAGAGTGGCCTTGCCCCTGGCATCGTGCTGTACCTCAGTCAATTTGCCACCGACCGGCAACGGGCTCGAACCTTCGGGCTGCCCATGGTGGCGATTCCGATCTCCGTGGTCATCGGCAGCCCGCTCTCGGCTTGGCTCATGACGACGGGGACGCTGCGCGGCTTGATGCCCTGGCGTGCCATGCTCATCGCCGAGGCGCTGCCGGCGCTGCTGATCGGTATCGCGGCGCGCTTTTACTTCCCGGATACCCCGCATGATGCCCGGTGGCTGTCACAGCAGGAGATTGCGGCGCTGGATGCCGCCGCGGCGGCAAATTTGCGCACGCGTGCTGAGAATGACTGGCGGGTCTTGCGAGCGCCGCTGGTGTGGATCGCCGCCGTGCTTTGGTTCTGTCTGCTCTCAGGGTCCTACGGTCTCATCTTCTGGCTCCCGCAGGTCTCGAAGTCACTGTCGGGTCTCAGCACACAAGCGATCGGGTGGGTTAATGCACTTCCGTGGCTCGGCGCTGCCTGCGGCATGGCGTGGAACGCTGCTCACTCCGACCGCACTGGCGAGCGCATCGGACACGTGGCCGTGCCAGCGGCGTTTGCCGCGGCGGCAGTCCTGCTCGCGTGGCAGTTCAAAAGTGGCGCGCCCGCGTTGTGCGCACTTCTGGTCTTGGGCACGGGGCTGGGGGCAGCGCAGGGAGCGTTCTGGGCCTTACCGACGGCACTTCTCACGCCGCGCACGCTCGCCGTTGCTGCCGTCGCCATCAATCTACTGGGTAGCGCCGGCGGCCTGGTCATGCCGCATCTGATCGGTTACACGCTGGATGCGGGTGGTGGGTACGGAGGGGTGTCGCTCTTGATTGCCGTTACGCTGATGCTGGCCTGTGTTCTCACGATCGGCATTCGAGTCCTGTCAGCACCGCTCGGGCGCGGCATGCGCGCACCCGGTCAGCGTCGCTCACTCGGCAGCTGAACGGTCACGTGGCCATTCACGACTGGATTGCGATCCTCCGGTCCACCGCACAGCTCAGGATCGTCGGGCCAGCCTGGAGAGCTGACTCGCACGTAGTGTCGCGTGAACTGCCAGTCTTGCGTGAACTTCACCGGGTCCTGAATGGTTATGCGGTTCTCGAGCGTGTTGGGAGCGACCAGGCGGATGCGCTCGATGATCCGGGCTTGCTTTGAGAGCATCAGGGGCGTGGTGTCCAGCCACATATCGTCACGCATGTCGACGGTTTCGATCACCAGGGAGTCGCCTTCCCAGTGGCCTCGCGAGCGGCCGAGCATGAGCGGCCAGCGCGCATCGTTCGGGGGCCAGTCCCGCCCATCGGTAAAGACGTGGCGAACGGCCTTGTCGATCACGATCCAGGTCTCCCGGGGAGTGACCAGGAACTCGTACTGAAAAGGGGAGGCGATCAGCCGGGGCATGCCGCCGAAGCAGTGCAGGGTGTTGGTGTCGGTCAGAGAGTCCGTGAAACGCGGGTTGCCCTGGTGCTCGGCTCGGATGAGATCGCTCGCGTATTGCTGCTCATAGGGCGGCTTGAGCGGTGGATGGTCTCTGGTACCCGGAACGAACAAGTGTCCCTGGTCGGTCGAAATCAGCGCGACCGAGCCGGCTACGTGCCACACACCAGACCAGTCCGGAAGAGTCGCTGGGGTAGCCGCTGCGGACGATGCCATCGCGCCAATCCCCAACAACAGCCACGCGATCCCGCGCGCGATACTCATGCGCCACGCGAACGTGCGCCCGATACTCATGGTGACGCGGGGGCGGCAGGCGTAGGGGCTGAGGTCGTCGCCGCCCGAGGTGCCTCGTCCAGGTGAACGCCACTGGCGAGGGTTGCGGAAACCAGGCTGCCGCCCGTACGGCCGTCACGCAGCGGATGAACGACCAGCGTGATCCGATCACCCGGCCGCACGGATTGTTGCCGCCAACCGTGTTGATAGAGGCTGGCGGGTGCGCCCATCTCGATGCTCCACTGTACCTGTCGGCCCGAGGGCTCCTGCACCCATACATCCAGCCAGGAATGTGGGCTCGTCCACTGGAAATTGCTGATAGTGCCCACGAGAGTGCGCTCCTGCTGCATGTCGAACATCGCGAACGAGTGGTGAGCCGCTGTCGGAAGCGGCAGTGAGGCAAGCACCAGCGCCAGGAGGGATGATGGCGATGCGAGCACACCTCTCGCCGGGACTGCAGACGGATTTACGTAGTGCATGTTGGCTCTCTCATGCGCTCTCCCGCGCAACGATCTCAAACCCTATATCGATGCGGCGGCTGGTGGGCTCCTGGCCGCGCGAGCGTTGCAGCAGCACTGCGGCGGCGCGCTCACCGATGGCCGTGCCATCGATGCGCACGGTGGTGAGCGCCGGGACGGTCAACGCAGAGGACTCGGTGTTGCCAAAACCGACCACCGCGAGATCCCCTGGGCACGATAAGCCGCGCCGTGATGCTTCAGCGAGCACGCCTTGGGCGATCAGGTCGGAGCTGCAGAGGACGACATCCGCGCGTCCTCCCTGGTCCAGGAAGCGCGCAAGTCGCTCTCTTCCATCGATATTGAAGGGTGTAGTGACGCACACGTCGCAAAATGGGCGGCGCACGTGCAGTTCCTGGCAGCGCTCCAGAAAGCCATCCATGCGCGCGCGCCCGCGGGGCAAACCATGCGTGATCACCAGCGGCCTGCCGAAGCCTCGCTCGAAGATGTAGTCCGCCAGCGCCCGACCGGCGTCCCAATGCGAGAAGCCGATCGCGACATCGAGCGGCTTGCGCGGGAGGTCCCACGTCTCGATGACAGTGAGGCGCGCCCGCTGCAGACGCGCCCGAGTGCGAGCATCCGCTGGAGCGCTCGTCAGGATCAATGCATCGGGCCGTCGCGAGAGCAGCGAGGTAATGGTCGTATCGGCGCCCTGGGATTCGTATCCGGTCAGCCCGAGCACGACGAGGTAGCCGGCAGAGGCGAGCGCGAGCGAAATGGCCTCGATGGTCTGGTTGAAGAAGGACGTGGCGATGCCGGGCACGAGCGCCGCCACCAGCCGGCTGCGCTGGGCGGCCAGGCCCCCCGCAAGCAGATTGGGCACATAGCCGGTGGATTCGATCGCCCGCTGGACGCGCTCGCGCGTCGCTGGAGTGACGAGTTGCGGAGTATTGAGGACTCGCGAAATCGTCGCGGTGGAGACGCCGGCGACGCGCGCGACATTCTCGAGTGTGGGCGTCACGAAGCCATTGGCCACGCTTGCGTGTTGGGTGCGGGCTGACTTCATGCGTCGCGCCGCTGATACGGTGGCTGGAAGCTCATGTTTACCGACAGGACCCCCAGCTCCGGCATGCGTGTGGGAATGATCGGACCGATCGCCTCGAATCCACTCGTCCGCGCCAGCAGCTCCTCCAGGGCAATGCGCAGCTCCAACCTGGCCAGCGCGGCGCCCGGGCAATGATGCGGGCCGCGACCGAACGCCAGACTTTGTCCGATATTCGGCCGGTCAAGGTGGAACTCATCGGGCGCTTCGAATACCTCTTCGTCCCGGTTCGCCGAGGCATAATTCAAGGCGATGGGCTCACCTGCCCGGATCGGACACCCGCGTAT
>CAZLYG010000006.1:0-25105 GCA_964563075.1 uncultured Steroidobacteraceae bacterium
GATTGCGTTCAACGTCCCCAGCGGCTGCGGATTACCTTCCGCATCGATGCGGTAAATGGGCCAGTAAGATCCGATCCGGGCGATCGGTCGTCGCAGCGCATAGCGCGTACCCCGCGTCGAGCCCATGCGCAGGACGCGTTGTTGTCGTTCAAGCGACCGCAGCGCCCGTGACAGCGTGCTCTGGGAGACGCTTAGGGCCTGCATCAGTTGCAAAGCGGAGGTCGGACCCCGGGAGAGACCGCGTTCGATGTCGCTGTCGAAGGAAGGTGATGGCATTAGACTAGATTATAGACTAGTTTCAAGACTGGAAAGTAGCGATACCCACCGTTTTAAATCAATGATTTAGTGATTCCCATGAGCGACCTGCGACTAGATACCCGGGCTGGCCGCTGGCCACAGATCTTTGCAAGGGAAGGCGCCACACGCGCTAGGATCGCGTCCGCGGCGGAAGCCAAACGGAACTCCTGTCGCCCAGTCATGCCTGAATGCTTCGGATGAGCGTGCCCAGCCTGTCAGCCCTGCTTTGTGTTGCAGCCCTGGGCGCATCGCTCGTGTCCGGCTGCGCTGTCGGCCCTGACTTCAAGAAGCCGGCGGCTCCGGAGGTCACCACTTACACCGCCAGCCCGTTGCAGACGACGGCCGCCACCCCGGGACTGGCGGGCGGGGAAGCGCAACGTTTCATTCCGGGCGGCGACATTTCCGCAGACTGGTGGACGCTCTTTCACTCGGCGCCGCTCAACGAGCTGATCGAGCACTCCCTGGCCAAGAACTCCGATCTGAAGGCGGCGCAGGCGGCACTCTCCGTGGCTCGGGAAGGCGTACTGGCGCAGCGGGGCGCCTACTTTCCGAGCCTCTCGGCCGAGTTTTCTGCAAGCCGCACGCAGCAGTCCGGGACGCTTGCGCCGACGCCGGCCAATAACACCCAACAATTCAACCTTTTTACGCCCGAGGTGAATGTCGCGTATGTCGCGGACGTCTTCGGACTGAATCGCCGCACCGTGGAGTCCCTGAAGGCGCAAGCGGAAGCGGTGCGCTTCCAGATGATCGCGACGTATAACACCCTCATCGCGAATGTCGTGGTCACAGCCATCCAGGAGGGCTCGGTGCAGCAGCAGATCGCGGCGACACAGGAGCTCATCGACGCCGACACCCATATTCTGGAGATCCTGCGCTACCAGTCCTCCAAGGGCTATGCGAGCGGGCTCGACGTCGCCGCGCAGGAATCGCTGCTCGCACAGGCCGCCGCCACGCTGCCGCCAATGCGCAAGCAGGCCGCCCAACTGCGCGATCTGATGGCGACGCTGGCCGGTGAGTTTCCCAGCCAGGGGCCGCCCGGGACTTTCGAGCTGACGAGCCTGAAGCTGCCGCAGGACTTGCCGGTCAGCGTACCCGCGGACCTCGTGACACGGCGCCCGGACGTGCGCCAGGCGGAAGCCACACTGCATGACGCCAGCGCCAAGATCGGGATCGCCGTCGCGAACCGGCTCCCCAACGTAACACTCAGTGCCAGCACGGGCAGCACGGCGCTCGCCATCGATCAGCTGTTCACCTCGGGGACCGGCTTCTGGTCCCTGGGAGCTGACCTGACAGCGCCCCTTCTGCAGGGGGGAACCCTGTTGCATCAGGAACGTGCCGCCAAGGACGCTTACGTGCAGGCGGCCGCCCAATACCGCAGTACGGTTCTGACCGCCTGCGCGAATGTCGCCGACACCCTCGCGGCACTGGAGGAGGATGCCGAGGGCCTCAAAGCCGCGGCGGCCGCGGAGACTGCCGCCAGAACCACGCTCGATCTTGCCCAGCGCCAGTACAAGGACGGGTATGCGGGCTATCTGAGTGTGCTGAATGCCGAGCAGGCATATCAGCAAGCGCGAATCGGCCTCGTGCAGGCTCAGGCGAGTCGTTACGCCGACACAGCGGCGCTGTTTCAGGCTCTGGGAGGCGGCTGGTGGCATCGGCAGGATCTCGCCGCAGACACCCATGAGAAATAGCCGAGCGCGCTCGCGACGGCAGGCGCGCTGCTCGAGGGGACCTCGGCAGTCGATGGTTATTGCGGCAGCGATTGCGGCGGCGATCACAGCGCTCGCGTGCGGTGGCTGCACCGCCAAAGTGGACAACAACCCCTCGACCGTCAGCGCAAGCAATGCACGACTGACGGATGCCCAGCGCAAAAACATTCAGCTCTACACTGTCACCCCGTCCCGTTACCGGCGCACGGTGGAAACCACCGCCGCGGTGGACTTCGACAACGATCAGGCCACCAGCGTGCTGGCACCTTTCTCCGGCCCGGTGTCGCGCATGCTCGTTTCGATCGGGGACGATGTCAGCAAGGGCCAGGCGCTCGCGACCGTGGATTCGCCTGACTTCGCAACAGCCATCAGTACATATCAAAAGGCAATCGCGACCGCACGCACGGACCGCCGGCTGGCGGACCTGGACAAGGACCTCGTCCAGCACAACGGAGTCTCGCAACGCGAGTACGAGCAGGCGCAGACCGACGCCACCAACGCCGAGGCTGACCGCGATGCGGCCCTCAGAGCGCTGGTGTCGCTGAACGTGCCGCCGCAGACCATCGAAGATATCCGCCAAGGGCGGCCGGTCGACCGCCCCGAAGGGATCATTCGCTCTCCGGTGGCCGGCACGGTCGTCGAGAGGCTCATTACGCCTGGAGAGTTGCTGCAGGCTGGCATGACGCAGTGCTTCACGGTGGCCAACCTGTCACGGGTCTGGGTGATGGCGCAGCTGTTCGGGGGGGACCTCGCCGCCGTGAGCGTCGGTGACCCCGCCGACGTGGTGGTGGGGACCGCTGGAGTCGGGACCGATGCGCAAACCATCCCGGGCAAGGTCGACAAGATCTCCGCCATCGTAGATCCCAACACACGGGCGGTGGGGGTACGGGTGGTTGCCGAGAACCCGCAACACGTCCTGCGCAAGCAGATGTACGTGCGCGTCCTGATTCACTCCCGGAACGAGATCACCGGGCTGCTGATCCCGATTTCGGCGGTGTTGCGCGACGACGAGAATCTGCCGTTCGTCTACGTCGCGCAGTCCGATGGCAGCTTCGCGCGGCGGCAGGTCACTCTCGGCTCCCGTGTTGCGGACCAGTACGAGATTGCGGCCGGCCTGCGCGCGGGCGATCAGGTCGTGATCTCGGGTGGTCTGTTCGTTCAGTTCATGCAAAGCCAATGAGCGCGACCCCCGCGCCGCGCAGCGCTTCGATCATCAATCGCATCGTCGCCTCTTCGCTGCGGCAGCGCTTCCTCGTGGTGCTCATGACGGTCGTGCTCATCGGCGCGGGGTCGCGTTCGCTGGGCCGGCTTCCGGTGGATGCTTACCCGGATCTGTCCCCACCGATGGTGGAAGTCATCACGCAGTGGCCGGGGCACGCCGCGGAAGAGGTGGAACGCCTGATCACGGTGCCGACCGAGCGCGAGATGAACGGGCTGCCGCGGTTGACCACCAGCCGCTCGATCTCTCTGTATGGCCTGTCGGATGTCATCCTGACTTTCCAGAACGGGACGGATGACTATTTCGCCCGCCAGCAGGTGTTCAACCGCGTCGGCGCAGTGACTCTGCCGAGCGGCGTGACGCCCAGCCTCTCCCCGCTCTCCCCGCCCTCCGGCCTGATCTACCGTTATGTGCTGGAGAGCCCGGACCGCTCGCCGATGGAGCTCAAGACCTTCGAGGACTGGACCATCGAGCCGCAATACCGATCGGTGCCGGGCGTCGCCGATGACTCCGGTTTCGGTGGCGGCACCATGCAGTACCAGGTGCTGCTCGATCCCGCCAAGGTCGCCTCGGTCGGCTTGTCGGTAGCGCAGGTGGAGGCGGCACTGACGGCCAACAATGGCAACGCCGGCGGCGGCTTCTACTCGCAGGGCGGCCAGTTCTACTACGTGCGCGGCCTGGGCCGAGTCAAAACGCTGGAGGACATCGGCAACGTGGTGGTGGCGGTGCACGACGGCACGCCCGTTCTGATCAAGGACGTCGGCCGTGTGGCCATCGGCATCGCTCCGCGCCTGGGTGAGTTCGGCTACATGGATCAGGATGATGCCGTGGAGGGCGTCATCCTGTTGCGCACCGGCGAGAAGACCCAGGATGTGCTCAAAGGGGTCGAGGCCAAGACCCGTGAGCTCAACTCCGGCATCCTGCCCAAGGACGTCAAGGTTCATCCATTCTACGACCGCAGCGACCTGGTCGATCTCACCCGGGAGGTCGTCGAGCGCAACCTGCTGCGCGGGATGTTGCTGGTCGTCGCGGTACTGATCTTCTTCCTGTACGACTTTCGGGCCGGGCTGATCGTGGCGGCGAGTATCCCGCTGGCACTGCTCTTCGCATTCATTTGCCTGGACCTGCAGAACGCCTCGGCCAATCTGCTGTCGATCGGAGCCGTGGATTTCGGCATCCTGGTCGATGCCGCGGTGGTGATGGTCGAGAACATCTACCGCCGGATCGCGTCGCATCCGCCGGGACCGTTGGACGTGATCCAGGTCATCAGGGACGCCGCGGCCGAGGTGGACCGGGCGCTCGTATATGCCGTCGCGGTCATCGTCGCGGGGTTCCTGCCCATCTATGTGCTGTCGGGACCCTCCGGGAAACTCTTCAAACCGATGGCCGATACCATGGTATTCGCGCTCATCGGCTCGTTGATCGTGACGCTGACGTTGCTGCCGGTGCTGTGCTCATGGTTCATGCGCAACGGGGTGCGCGAGCGGCGCAACGCGGCCTTCGAAGCGATCAGGTCGCGTTATATCCGGGGTCTAGACACATGTCTGGCGCGTCCGTGGAGGACGACTCTGGCCTCGGCGGTGCTGCTGGTGCTGTCGCTGCTGCTGATTCCGCGTGTGGGCGCCGAATTCATGCCGAAGCTGGACGAAGGTGCGCTCTGGGTGCGCGCCACGATGCCCTACACCATCTCTTTCGACGAGGCCGCGAAAATCTCGCCGCGCGTGCGCCAGTTACTGCGTGAGTTTCCTGAAGTGACGACGGTCGCTTCGGAGCTCGGCCGTCCCGATGATGGCACCGATCCCACGGGCTTCTTCAACGTCGAGTTCTACGTGGGATTGAAGCCTTACTCGCAGTGGCATGGCCGCTATCACGACAAGGCCGGCCTCATCGAAGCGATCAATGACAAGCTCAGCGCCTTCCCCGGCATCACCTTCAACTACACCCAGCCGGCAGAGGACGCCGTGGACGAGGCCGAGACCGGCCTGAAGAGCGCGCTGGCCGTCAAGGTATTCGGCGCCGACCTGCATACGCTCGAGCAGAAGGGCAAGGCAATCAAGCGGATCCTGGAACGGGTGCGAGGCATCCGCGACGTCACGCTGGTGCAGGAGCTCGGCCAGCCGAGCCTCACCATCGACATCGACCGCGCCCGCATCGCGCGTTACGGAGTCAATGTCGCCGACATCAACGCGCTCATCCAGACCGCCATCGGCGGGGATGTGGCGACGCAGGTGGAACAGGGCGAGAAGCAGTTCGATCTCGTCGTCCGCCTGGAACAGCCGTACCGCGACAATCCTGACGAGATCGGCAACATCCTGGTGGCAACTCCCGGCGGCCAGCAGATTCCACTCAAGGAGTTCGCGAACATCCAGGTGACCAACGGCGCCTCATTCATCTACCGTGAGAACAATTCGCGCTACATCGGCGTGCAGTTCTCTGTGGAAGGGCGCGATCTGGCTGGAGCCGTGGACGATGCGATGGAGCAGGTCAGCCGCAGTGTCAGCCTGCCGCAGGGCTATCGGCTGGATTGGGGCGGGGAGTATTCCGAATATACTGCCTCGCGCGCGCAACTGCGCGTCATCGTGCCCGTGACGTTGTTCTTGATTTTCCTGTTGCTGTTTGCGCTCTACAGCAACCTGAAGTTTCCGCTCATCACTGTGCTGGGTGTGCTGTTATCTGCGCCCGTGGGTGGAATCCTGGCGCTGTGGCTGACCGACACGCCCTTCTCCGTGTCCTCCGGCATAGGCTTTCTGGCACTGTTTGGGGTGTCGGTGCAGACGGCTGTCGTGTATATCTCCTACGTCAACGAGCTGCGACGCGAGGGCACCGGCCTCGCCGAGGCGATTCGCGAGGGCGCGATTCTGCGGCTGCGGCCGATCATGATGACCGCATTGGTGGCGGCCCTCGGGCTGCTTCCAGTTGCGCTCGCTACCGGTGTTGGTACGGACTCGCAGCGACCGTTTGCTCTGGTGATCGTCAGCGGACTGTTTTCGCGGCTGTTGATCAGCGTGTTTCTGATGCCGGCGCTGTATGCGCTGGTCGGGCGGGCGGGGGACCGGCTGGAAGTGTGAGCCATGGGCACATCTCCCGTGACTCCAGGAACGACCTGACGAGGCCCGCCAGGGCTTCCGGCTGGTCATACGGAACACCATGGCCCGCGTTTTGAATCTGTTCGATGCGAACACGCGGATTGAGGCTCTGCAGCTCGCGTGCTGTATCGATCGAAACGACGGGCGCGTCGCCGATGACGATGAGCATGGGCGCTTCGATGCTGCTCACCAACTGGCCATACTCGGGGTTTGGAGGCGTCAGGACGTCAAACGCGCTCATGCGCGTCTGCAACCTCGCCTCGGCCAGTAGCCCGACCATCTCAGGCGAGCGCTGCGGGTGGCGCGCGCGTATGTCAGCAGCAAGTTCCTCCTTGCTCGAGCGGAGAACCCGCCGATGCTGCTCGGCGACATCACTGTCACGAACCTCGCGCTGGCGCTGCGGACTCAAGAAGGTCGGATCAACCAGGATGACGCCACTGACGTCCTTGCCTAGGCGGCTGGCCGCCAGCGCCGCTGTCATCCCACCCATCGAATGCCCCAGAAGAATCGGAGCCCCGAGTCGCAGCTCGCGGATGAGGCAGAGGACATCGCTTGCGTGATCGTCGTATCGATATCCATGGAGCGGCGTGCTCGACTGGCCATGGCCCCTGGCATCCGGCATCACCACGTCGAACCCGCTCTCCAGCAAACGGGCCACCGGGCTCCAGCAGGCTCCGTTTCCGCTCAGCCCATGGAGCAGAACCAAGGCAGGACCCGCTCCGCCGGTTCTAAGATAATGAATGAGGACGTCGCCGGTGTGGCACGCTCCTGTCATCCAGTTCGGCATTTCACTCCCCGGAGGGCAGAAACAGACCCTGAGCTGCTAAGGGCGAGCATACGTGGACCGCGACACACCCCGCCAGCGTCGGGGGGTTGACCGCGGCACGTTCGGGACGGAAAGATGGACGGCCCACGCACCATTCCGCCGCGCAGCTCGCGAACGGGCATCAAGAAGGACTTGCGGTCAATGAATCAGAAAGTGGCCCCGCAGCTCGGGCCGGGGCCTGAAACCCGCGCTTCCCGCGAGGAGGTGGCCAGACAGTCCGCCTGGATCCGGCCGCTGCGGGAGGAGATGGGACGGGTCATCATCGGTCAAACGCATCTGCTCGATCGCCTGTTGATCGCCCTGCTCACCAACGGGCACGTGCTCCTGGAGGGAGTGCCGGGACTGGCCAAGACCCTGACGCTGAAAACCATGGCCAGTTGCATTTCGTTACGTTTCAAGCGGCTGCAGTTCACGCCCGACATGCTGCCGGCCGACATCGTCGGCACCCTGATCTATAGCCCTCAGGATGGCGCCTTCCGCACCAAGCAGGGGCCGATATTCAGCAATCTCATCCTGGCGGACGAGATCAATCGTGCGCCGGCCAAGGTCCAAAGCGCGCTGCTGGAGGCCATGCAGGAGCGCCAGGTCACGCTGGGGGATGAAACCTATCCATTGCCGGCGCCGTTTCTGGTGCTGGCCACGCAGAATCCCCTGGAGCAGGAAGGCACGTACCCGCTTCCGGAGGCGCAGGTCGATCGCTTCATGATGAAGGTGATCGTCAACTATCCGACACGCAGCGAAGAGCGGGCGATTCTCGATGCAATGGCCACTACCGAGCCCATGCTCGTGCCACGCACGGTGGTGGACGCCTCACAAATCGTCGACGCCCGCCATATCGTCAACACACTGTTCGTCGACGACAAGGTTCGCGACTACATCGTCGATATCGTACTCGCGACGCGGCCGCCCATCGCCGCCGCTCTCCAGTTGAACGGCTACGTCCAAACCGGTGCTTCACCCCGCGCGACCATCGCACTCACGCTGGCTGCACGCGGCATGGCATTCCTCAACGGCCGGCACTTCGTCACTCCGCAGGACGTCAAGAGCGTTGCGATGGATGTGCTGCGCCACCGCATCGCGGTGACTTACGAGGCCGAGGCCGAGAACGTCACGTCTGAAAATGTCATAGAGAAAATACTGAACACGCTGCCGGTACCCTAGAGCGCGAAAATTTCCTGATGGCGGACGAGAGGACATCTTCGCGGCGCAGCCGCATGCGGGAGCTGGAGATCAGCACGCGCCGGATGGTCGATGACAGCATGGCCGGCGCCTACCACTCGGTGTTCAAGGGCCGGGGAATGGACTTCGACGAAGTCCGCGAATACTCGCCCGGGGACGAGGTGCGGACGATCGACTGGAACGTCACGGCACGCGCCGGACGCCCGTTCGTCAAGAAGTTCACGGAGGAACGCGAGCTGACGATCTTTCTGGTGGTGGACATCAGTGCTTCGGGGAATTTCGGCTCGGGCGCGCTGGCCAAGCGCGATCTGGCGGCGGAGGTCGCCAGCGTGCTGGCCTTCTCCGCCATCCGCAACAGCGACAAGGTCGGCCTGATTCTGTACACCGACCGCGTCGAACGGCATCTGCCGCCCAAGAAGGGGCGCCGTCACGTGTTGCGCGTCGTGCGCGACATTCTTTATCACGAGCCGCAAGGCATCGGTACCGACACCGTGAAGACCCTCGACGTGGTGAATCACGTGTTGCATCGGCGTGCGGTGGTGTTTTTAATCTCGGATTTCGTCACCAGCGGCGATCCCACAGCTGCGCGCGCACAACTACGGCGAGCGGTCCGCCAGACCAATCGCCGGCACGATCTGATCGCGCTGCATATCGAAGATCCGCGCGAGAGGGAGTTACCCAATGTTGGGATCATCGCGCTGGAGGACGCGGAGACGGGCGAGATCGTCGAAATCAATACGGCGCGCGCCTCGGTGCGGAAACGTTTCAGTGAGCTTGCCGTGGAGCGCGCGCAGCGTCTCAGGAGCGATCTGCGGGCGGAAGGGGTTGATAGCGTACAGCTGCGGACGGACATGCCCTACATTCCGCCGCTGCAGCGGTTCTTCAAATCACGCGGGCGGCCTCGCGTATGAGGTGGGCGGCGAAGCTGGCTGTGCCGGCCGAGGTGGTTTTGGCCGGGAGCACCGTAGCGAGTGCCGCGGATGACATTCGCGACATTCGTGGGCCCAAGGCAGTGCCGGGCTCCTGGATCACGCCTGCGGTGCTCGTGGCTGCGCTTCTGGTAGTACTGAGCGTCACTTATCTGATCTGGTGGCGCCGTCGCCGAGGTCACGGGCGCAGTCTCACCCTGTCGGAGCGGACGCTCGAGCGCCTCGACGGGACCAGGCCACTGATGCAGCCTGCCACAGCACGGGAGTTCGGGATCGCCGCCTCGGAAGTGATAAGGCACTACATCGAGGCGCGTTTCGAGGTCATCGCAACACAGCGAACGACCGAGGAGTTTCTGCAAACGCTGCTACAGAGCCCGAATCCGGCTCTCGCCCGTCATCGCTCACTGCTCGCGGATTTCCTGCAGCAGTGCGACTTCGTCAAGTTCGCAGGCGCTTCGCTGGCGGTCACCGACATGGAGGCGCTGTTCCGGAGCGCTCGTGGATTTGTGGTGGAGACGGGCGAGCCGGCCGCCGCATGATCCGATTTCTTCAGCCCGAGTGGCTCTGGGCGTTGGCGGCACTGCCAGTCATCTTCCTGTGGCGAGGCCGACGCGGGCCGGTCGCCGCGGTCGAATACTCCGATGTCGGTCTCGCCCGAGACGTTGCGCGCCGCACGCGGAGCCGCATCGGCGGGATCGTCTGGCTGCTGCCGATCGTCGGCGCGGCTCTGATGATCGTCGGGTTGGCCCGGCCCCAGCGTACTCACAGCCGCACGGAAGTGACCGTGAACGGCATCGACATCGTTCTCGGGCTGGATGTCTCGGGGTCGATGCAGGCGTTGGATTTCTCGGTCAACCACACTCCCGTCAACCGTATCGCCGTGGTGAAGTCCGTCGTCTCCCGATTCATCGACGAGCGCCCCAACGATCGCATCGGCCTCATCGCTTTCGCGGCCTACCCGTACATCGTCAGTCCGCTCACGCTGGACCACGACTGGCTGCAGCAGAACCTGGAACGTGTCGACGTCGGTGTGAGCGATGACGGCACCGCCATCGGTTCTGCTATCGCCGCGGCCGTGAATCACCTGCGCACGACGGCGGCGAAGTCGAAGGTCGTGATTCTGCTGACGGACGGTGTGAATAACAGCGGGAAGATATCTCCGCTCGCTGCAGCGGAGGCGGCCAGGGCCCTGGGCGTGAAGGTGTACACCATCGGGGTCGGTGTGCGCGGCAAAGCGCCCATTCCCGTCAGGGACGAGTCGGGCAGGATCCATATAGTCATGGACAGCGTCGACGTCGATGAGAAAACGCTGCAGGCCGTGGCCGATGAGACGGGCGCCCGCTTCTACCGGGCCACCGACACCGATTCGCTGGAAAAGATTTACGGGCAGATCAACGGCTACGAAACCTCTGCGCAATCCGTGCAGCGGTTCGAGCATGTGGAAGAGCTTTATCGGTGGGCGCTGTACCCGGCGCTGGCGCTGCTGGCGCTGGGGTTTCTGCTGCAACAGACGCTGTTCCGCAGGTTACCGTGAGATTCAGCGATCCTCATTGGCTGCTGGTTGGGTTGTTGACAGGCGTTGGCTGCGTTGTGCTGTGGCGCCGGCATGACGCTCGCCAGCAGGCGGCACTCGCCAGGTTCGTGGCGCCGCATCTGCGCCTCAAGCTGACCGGGTCGGTGTCGCGCGCCGGCAGGCTGTTGCAGCGTGGCCTGTTCGTTGCTTCCATACTGTGTCTTTGCGCGGCGCTCGCCGGCCCTCAGCTCGGGTATCACTGGGAGTTGATCAGTCGTCGCGGCAACGAGGTCGTGTTCGCCATCGACACCTCTCGCAGTATGTTGACTCCGGATGTGAAGCCCAACCGGCTGACGCGGGCCAAGCTCGCGATCGACGATATGGCAAGACAACTGGACGGCGATGGGATCGGCATCGTGGCGTTCGCGGGCCGCGCATATCCCGTCTGTCCGCTGACGCTCGACTACGGCGCGTTTCATCAGTCGCTGGATGCCATCGACGTTCACACTATTCCGCTGGGCGGCACCAATATCCCGGATGCGATTGCCGCTGCGCGTGCGGCGTTTCGTCGCCGTGCGGGCAGCGACAGGATTCTGATATTGGTCACCGATGGGGAGAACCTCGAGGGTGACGCCCTGGCTGCGGCGAAGGCGGCGGTGGCGCAGGACGGCCTGAAGATCTATACGGTCGGTATCGGCACGGCCGAGGGCGAGCTCATTCCCCTTCCGGCGGAGCTGGGGGGCGGCTTCGTCCAGGACGAGAAAGGCGTGCCGGTCAAATCGCATCTCGACGAGAGCGGGCTGCGGGCGATCGCGGCCGCTACCGGAGGCGCCTACGTGCACCTGGAGGGCGAGGGCCAGAGCTTCGACACGTTCCTGCGAACTGTGTTCGGGGCCGTGTCGAAGCGTGACCTGATTTACAGGCAGCAGAAAATTTACACGGAACGCTACCAGTGGCCGCTTGCGGCATCGCTCCTGACGTTGCTCGCCAACCTGCTGGTAGGTACGCGGCGCGCCGGCCGCCGGCGGCGCACAGCCGTGGTGACCGGTGCGGTGGCCGGTGCGGTTGCCATAGCGGCGGTGTTTGCTCTGATGTTGTTTCCGGTGCGCTCGCAGAGCGCCGACCAGCCGGGGACGACACCTGCAACAAGAACGCCGGCAACAGGAAGTGATCCCAGCGCGCCAATCCTGCAGTACAACGCGGGCACCGCGGCGTATCGTGCCGGACAGTTTCCGCAGGCTACGCAGGCGTTCCAACGGTCCATCGACACCGCTCCGGCGAGTGACGCCAAGCGTCTCGCGGATCAGGAGGATGCCTACTACAACCTGGGTAACGCGTTGTATCGCGCGGGCCAGCGGTTCGAGAAATCCGATCCGCAGGAGGCGATACGCCGATGGACGGACGCCCTCAAGGCTTACGACACGGCGTTGCAGCTGCGTCGCGACGATGCGGACAGCAAGTACAACCGCGACTTCGTTCAGAAGAGGATCGATGCGTTGCAGCAGCCGCCTGACCAGGGGGGTGGGGGTGGTGGCGACGGGAGTCGCGGCGGTGGCGCTGGCGGCGGCGGGAGTGGCAAGGGCCAAGGGCAGCAGCCGCCGAGCGGCCAGGGGCAAGGGCAGCCGCCGCCGGGTCAGGGGCAGAGCCAGGGGCAAGGGCAACCGCCGCCGCAGGGGCAGGGTCAGGGGCAAGGGCAACCGCCGCCGCCGAGGCAGAATCAGGGGCAGAGTCAGGGACAAGGGCAACCGCCGCAACAGGGGCGCGGCCAGGGGCAAGCACAGCCTCCGCAGGGAGAGAGTCACGCGCAGGGGCAGCCGCCGCCGCAGAGCCAGGGTCAGTCCCAGGCGCAGCCGCCGCCGCCGGTGCAAGTGGCCCAGGGCAGCGCGGCGCAGAGTTCCGCGCCTGGGCAGATGAGCGCCGAGGATGCGCGCGAATTGCTGGACTCTGCCAGGTCGGAGGAGCGCCATTCGCTCCCGGTGCCGGCGGGGCCGCGGGACCCGACGCCCGAGAAGCCGTTCAAGAACTGGTGATGCGCAAACGTTGCAGACAATGGAGCGGGTGGGTTGTTGCAGTGTTGGGGCTGCTCGTTCCGTTTGCCGATGCAAACGCGATGGGCGATCCAGCGTTGGCCTATGAAACCGTCGAGCCCGCGCGTATCAAGCTGGGCGAAACGGCAACCATCCGGGTCACGAGCCTCGACGGCTACCTGGAAGACTTCCACCTCCCGAGCGTCCCCGGGCTGACGTTCGAAATGGTGGGGCGCTCGCAGGGTTACGAGTTCATCAACGGACGGCAGAACCCTACGTGGTACATCCTGATCCGCGTCACGCCGCAGTCCGTCGGTGTATTCAGCATTCCGGGGCTCACTCCGAAGTCGCCCACCGTCGGACTCGAGGTGTACAAGGGCGACCCGCCCAATCCTTATGCCTGGCACAATCCCGAGCCCGCGCCGCCACCGGCGCCAATGTCGAAGGCTCCGGTCCCGAAAGGGATTCAGCTCAAGGCAGGCGGCGCCGCCTTCTCGCAACTGGTCGTGCCGACGCGCCCTCTGTATGTGGGCGAGATCGTGCCGGTCGATATCGAACTGGGCATTCGCCCGGGTGTCGTCACGGAGCTGGACGGTCCGCCGACGCTCAGCGGCAGTGACTTCACACTCAACAATCTCTCGAAACAGCCGCTGCGCCGCGAGCAACTGATCGCCGACAGCGCCTTCCTGGTCATGACTTGGCACAGCGCGCTCGCGGCGGTGAAGCCGGGAGATTTCTCCCTGTCAGTGGAGACGCCGCTCACCGTCAGGCTCGATACGCGCTCGGACGTGGATCGCGAGCTGGGAGCCATGATGGGCTGGCCGTTCTCGCAAATCATGTCCCGAGGAAGCGCACCCAGGAAAATGACGATCGCGAGTCCCTCCTCGGAGCTGAAGGTTCTGCCGCTCCCCACGCGAGGCAGACCCAGGGACTTCAGTGGTGCCGTCGGCGACTTCCAGGTATCCAGCGACGTTACGCCCGCACGCGTGGCGGCTGGAGATCCGCTCACACTGCATCTGCGCATCAGCGGTGTCGGCAATTTCGATCGCGTCGATACCGCGATGCTGGATCATCTGGATCACTGGAAGACCTACCCGCCGAAGTCTTCCTTCAAGGCGAGTGATGCGGCACAGACCCGGGGGGAAAAGGTATTCGAGCAACCGCTGATTGCGGAGCGCACGGGCGAGCAAACTATTCCTGCGCTCGAGTTCACCTATTTCAACCCGCGGACGCAACGCTACGAGCAGGCGCTCACGCAACCCATCAAGGTGATGGTTGCCGCATCGCTCGCGGACAGCTCCCTGAGTGGGCCGGCCGGATCGAACGACGCCGGTCCGCTGACAAGCTCCGATTCATTTGCCCAGGGACTGCGCCCCGATCATCCGCTGTCGCGGCGTTCGGTGACCGTGCTGCGGCCGCTCTACTTCCGACCCGCGTTTCTGACTGTTCCGGCGACCCTGGCGATGCTTCTGGCGCTGAGCTGGTTGATGGTGCGCCCGCAGCCTCGACGCGCTACCTCCAAAGCAGCAAGGCGCGCACTCGAGCAATTGGAAGCCCTGGCGCGGTCAGGTAATTCCGCAGCATTTTTCGCGGCGGCGCGCAGCACACTCCTGCGGACTTTCGCCAATCGTTGGCAGATGCCGGCGCATCAAATCACTTCGACGGAGCTGAAGTCGCGACTGGGGATAGAAGGCGAGGATGTCGAACGCCTGTTCGCACTGGCCGACGAAGCGCAGTATTCGCACCAGGCGCCGGACGGAAAGGATTTTCAGCGCTGGCTGGTAGTGATCAGAGGCCAACTCGATGATGCAGTGGAGTCGCAGGTCGCGAACCTATCTGTTCCGGAGGCTCGATAAATGCGCCGCGCGGGGTTCCAGGCACTCGCGGTGCTGGTTGTAGGTCTCGCCAGCTACGGCGGGCCGACGTTCGCGCAAATGGGGCAGACGGCGCAAACGGCGCAGATGGCGCAAACGACAGAGGCGGCACACGCGACGCAGGCGACGCAGACGACGCAGACGACGCAGACGACGCAGACGACGCAGACGACAGGGTACTCGGCGGACGAGCTTTACAACCTCGCCAACTCATACGCTCGCGCCGGAAAGCCCGGCCTGGCCGTGCTCAACTATGAGCGTGCCGCGCTGCTTGCTCCGAACAACGCGGATATCCGTGCGAATCTCGACTTCGTCCGTGCCTCAGCCCATGTGCCTCTGCAAGCCCCTGGCCGGTGGGCCCGGATCGCCGCAACCGTGAGCCCCTCATGGGCGGCCTGGATGGGAGTGTTGGGAATCGCACTCATCGGGGCGGGTCTTGTGGCGGGAAGGGTGACGTCCCGGTTTCGACTCGCGCGGGCGTGCGGCATCCTGGCCGGCGGCGCGCTCGTTGCGGTCACCGTTTCCAATGCACTGCTGCAGTGGCCACGGATGCACGAAGCGGTGATCCTGGTCAACCAAACGCCGGCGCGGGTATCCCCTGTGCCCATGGGTGATGCCGCTTTCGTACTGTCGGAGGCCGAGACCGTCACCATGACGGCGGAGCATGAGGACTTCATCCTCGTTCGTACTCACGGCGGCCGTTCGGGTTGGGTGGCTCGTGCAAATCTGGGCGCTGTGGTGCCTTCAGGCGCCGCGGGTCGATGAATGTCCCACCTTCGGGACACCATCGACCCTGTGGAGCGAGTCGCACTGAGGTCAATGCCTTCCCTGTGTGGTTGAGCCGGCCATCGTGCCGGAAGGCGCTTCCGTCGATGCGCGAGACGGGCTCCTATCCCGCACGCGCAGATTGTTCTGCACGTGACGGACTCCGGAAACACTGTCTGCAATGTCTTCCGCGCGCCGCTTGGCCTCGCGGCTGTCCACCGTGCCATTGAGTGTGACCTCACACTTGCTCACCTGCACTTCAATGTCAGTGGCATCTACACGCCAGTCATCAGTCAGCCGGTCGTTGAGGTCCTCGCGGATGCGTTCGTCGGAACGTGTGTAGCCGCGAGGTCCGCGACTGTAGTGGCTCTCCCCCGAAGAGCCCTCGTAGTCGGGCCGTCCCCAGCTGGGTTCGCCCCACTCGCTCCAGGGGCCCCGATTGAAATCCCCATAGCGTTCCTGATTTCTGAATGGACGGCCGTAGCCGCCTGCGCCGTAGCCGCCTACGCCATACCCGCCGCCCTCGTACCTGCCCGTTCCATACCCACCGCTTGCATACCCACCGTACCCGCCTGGACCGCCGCGACGGTAGGGGTCGCCATAGTCAATGCGTTGGCTCGAACCTAACCGCCCGGAGCCGTACGGCAGGTTGGGCTCGTAACGGCCGAAGTGGCCGCGATAGTCCGCGCGGAACGGGCCGTAATCTGCGAAGTCGCGCTCGAAGTCGTCCCTCCCGTACGCTTCTTCTGCACCGTACCGGTAGCGGTCGCGATTGCGCGCGTCGTCCCATGGGCCTCTGTCATCTCTCCACCCGTTTGCCATAGTCGAACTCCTCTGCCCAGTAAGAATGCTGCTCGCGAGCCTCGTCTCGCGGCGACCTTCCGGTGAAGGAGCAAATGGCGCACCCATTGGGCGCCGACTGGGGCGGCACATTAGCGAACCGCCATCACAATCGCAGGCTCAGCGAGCGCGACCACTGCGCCGCCTCATTGACCGGGCGCCACCTCGTGCGTCGACGAAGCGATCGCCGACCAGTTGCCGCACAGTCCAGTAGAGCGCGCGACCGCCTGCACGCGGCGGCGCGAGATGCAGCCGTGGAGATTTTTGAGTGATCGCATGGGCATGACGGTCTGGGCGTCATCGGAGCCATGCAGGGACGATCAGCGCCGCGAGATAGCCCGCCAGCAGGACGACGATCGGGATCAGAACCATGATCCAGGCTTCCAGCTTGAACGGATTCTTCATGCGAGACGGCCGCCCTGGGAACCGTTCACTGTTGTGCAGAAGGCCTGCTGAACATAGTAGGGCCGATGCGTCCCCGACGTGTCGTCTTTTCCCCGTTCTTTACGCTTACTTCAGTAGAGAGGCCGGGCTCGCGAAGTACAGCATCCCAAAAAAAGGTGGCGGCAGTCCGCCAAAGACGACACCCATGGAATCACGATCTCATCAGTCCATGACACTGGCGCTCCGTCGCGCACGGCGCCGGAATCTACCGGCCGCCGTTCTTACAGGCCTTGCGGCAGTGGGCGTCAACGCCTCCGTGCAGGCGCAGGGCTCCGGCCTCGGCCCGCCTCTGAGCCTGGACCCGCTGGGTGTACTGGAGAGCGCTTCGACCCAGAGATTCAATCCTGGCGCGACCAATGGCTTCTTCACCCCGCTCGGAACCAACGGCCGCGCATGCAGCACCTGCCACGTGGAGGCCAATGCCTGGGCGCTCACTCCACGCCATGCCCAGCTCCTGCCCCGCAATGACCCGTTGTTCGCCCCTGTCGATGGCAGTGACTGTCCGCCAACCTCGAGCACCCAGGAGCCGAACCGTGCCAACTCGTCGATGGTCCTGAAGTACGCGGTGATCCGCGTCGAGCTGCCAATTCCCGCGACGGCGAATTTCACGTTGGCCTCGGCCACGAACCCCAAAGGTTGCGCCATACCCCCGGGCTCGGCGGCCATCTCCGGAAATCTGTTCCTCTTCAGACGGCCGCTACCCTCCGCCAACCTCCTGTTGCTGTCATCGGTGATGTGGGATGGGCGCGAGACTCTGGACAAGATCACGACCCACGCCGGCGAGGAAGGCTCCACCGGTGCGGTGCTCTTCGATCTGGATGACCAGGCCAACTCGGCGACGACGGGTCATGCGCAAGGCGCACCGATTGCCGGGACGCAGGCCGAGCAGGATATCGTCGCCTTCGAGGCAGGACTCTCGACGGCACAGGTGGTTCTGGTACCCGATATCGGCTTCGCACTGCTCGATGTCGGAGCGAGGGGCGGTGCGGACTACCTGCAGAATGTCGTGACGCCAGCCTTCTCCATTGGTGTCAACGACCCACTGAACCCACCGTTCACCAATACGGTGTTCACCCTCTACTCGGCCTGGGAGCCCACCAGCCCAGAGCATCGCCACCTCTCGCCGGTCCAGCGGGCCATCGGGCGCGGCGAAGCGATCTTCAACACAGCCAGGTTCGTCGTCCACGACGTGCCGGGAATCAACAGCGTGCCGTCCGATCCGCTCTACAATGCTGCCGACCCGCTGGCCGGTCAAGACGTGGTGGCCGGGTGCGGGCTGTGCCACAACAGTCCGAACGTCGGCAACCACTCGACATCCCTGCCGATCAACATCGGCGTCACGATGGCCCATCCCACCAACAATGACGGCAGTGTCAACAGCACCCTGGACCTGGCGAACCTCCCGGTCTATACGCTCATCAACCCCGGCACTGGCGCCACTGTCCAGGTGACCGATCCGGGTCGGGCAATGATCAGCGGCAAGTGGGCGGACATCGGCAAGACCAAAGGCCCCATATTGCGCGGCCTGGTCGCGCGCGCGCCTTACTTCCACAACGGCTCCGCCAAGGATCTGGCCACGGTCGTCACCTTTTACAACCAGCGCTTCAACATCGGGTTGACCGCCCAGCAACAGTCCGATCTGGTGATGTTCCTCGAGGCGCTCTAGGCAGCGCGGGCGCCGGCAAGGCGTTTAAGTCTGCAGAGAGTGCCGAGTGTGCGCAACGACCGCCCGCGGGGCGGCGGTGCTACGCCCTATTGTCACCCTATTGCCGCTCTATCTTTTGGCGCCGTTGTAGCAGCCCCCGCTTTTGGGCATGCTCGCATGCAGAACGACCTCAGGGCGGGGCGATGGAAAAAGAAACACCCGACCGGGTGGACGAGGGCGGGCACGAGCCCAGCTCGCGTGACCGGATGTTCGCAGAGTTGTATGCGGACCTGCGGCGGCTCGCCGATCGTGCACTCCAGCGCAATCCGAGGGGCGGCGTCAGCCCGACGACCCTGGTCCACGAGGTGTATCTCAATCTGTCGGCCCGCGACGGCCGCAGCATCGAAGACCGCGAGCAGTTTCTCGCGTACTCGGCTCGGGCCATGCGCAGCCTGCTGATCGATCTCCTGCGGCGCGGGCAGGCGCTCAAGCGTGGCCTGGGCTTTCACATTACGCAGCTCAGTACTGAGGTCCGCGAACGGTTTGCCGATCCCGACGAGTTTGCCCGCCTGTCCGACGCGCTCGATGCGCTCGCGGCCATTGAGCCGAGGCTCGCGGAGGTGGTGGATCTCAAATACTTCTGTGGCTTTTCCTTTGCCGAGATCGCGGCATTGCGCGGTACTTCCGAACGCACCGTGCAGCGCGATTGGGAGAAGGCGCGGCTCATCCTTTTTCAGGATCTCGGGGCGGAAAGCTGACCCGCTCGACGGCTGCCTACAGCCACAGGGTACGCGCTCATGTCGATCATCGAGGGTAAAGAGTGGCGGCAGGTGAGCGAGCACCTCGATCGGGTGCTCGAGATGCCCGAGGTTGAGCGGGACGCCTACGTTGCAGAGTTGACCCGATCCGATCCGCAAGCCAGCCGCCTGCTCGCTCGTCTGCTGTCAGCGCGCGACGCACACGCATACGCCCGATTTCTGAGCGGTTCGAGTCCGCTGCTCATGGAGCACACATCGAGCTCACAACTCCTCGGCACGCGGATTGGGCAGTATGTGATCGAGGCGGAGATCGGTCACGGCGGGATGGGCAGCGTGTGGCGCGCTCGCCGTGCAGACGGTCGATTCGAAGGGCTCGTCGCAGTGAAGTTCCTGCGGGCGGCCTGGCTGGGAAGCGCCGGAGAGCAGCGGTTCAAACTGGAAGGCCTGCTGCTGGCGCGACTCGACCATCCGCATATCGCACGCCTGCTGGACGCCGGACTCTTCGAAGACCATCAGCCCTATCTGATCCTCGAGTACGTGGAGGGCGAGCCGATCGATGCGTACTGCGCCCGCCACGAGCTCGACGTGCAATCGCGATTGCAGCTGTTCCTCGGCGTGCTGGCGGCCGTCAGCCATGCCCACACGCACCTCATCGTTCATCGGGACATCAAGCCGGGCAACATCCTCGTGACACCCGGCGGCACGGTGAAGCTTCTCGACTTCGGCATTGCAAAGCTCCTCCACGGCTCGGGGGGCTCCGAGCTCACGATAGCGAGCGCCCATCCACTGACTCCGCAATACGCGGCGCCTGAGCAGCTGCTGGGCGAGCCGGTTACAACCGCGACCGACGTTTATGCTCTGGGGCTCGTACTCTACACGTTGCTGACGGGCACCCATCCACGGATATCGCGGCCACTCACGGGGCAAGAGCTCGTCCGTGATGTACTGAACAAGGAGCTGCCCAGACCCTCGGATGCGGTCCGCTCGTCCCCCGCCAGGCGCGCTCTCGCGGGTGACCTGGACAATATCGTCGGCAAGGCGTTGAAGAAAAACGCGGCTGAGCGCTACGCGACGGCCGCAGCATTGGCAGGCGATCTCGAGCATTACCTGCGGCACGAGCCTGTGAGCGCGCGGCCGGACACCCTGCCCTACCGGGTCACGAAGTTCATGCGGCGCAACCGCGGGAGCGTGATGACGGCGCTGGTGATCGCACTCGGCCTCATCGGAACGACCTCATTCGCACTCCTGCAGATGTCTGAGGCGCGCCGTCAAAGAGATACGGCCCGTGCGGAGCTGCTGCGGGCGGAGGCCGCCAACGATTTCTCCAGCCTCATGCTCGAGGAGGTGGATGTAGGCGGGAAAGCGCTCACCCGGGAGCAGTTGCTCGATCGAGGCGTGGAGCTGCTCGACGCGCGGCACGGTGCCGACCCGGAATTCGAAGCGGAAATGCTCACGGACCTGGCTGGGCGCTATGATGACTATGGTCGCGAAGACAGGGCGATGGCCTTGTCGCAACGCGCCCTCGCCATCGCTCGCACGACGCACAATCCGGCGTTGCTTGCGCAGACCTTGTGCACAGCCGCCCATAAGGAACGCCAGGCGGGCAATCAGTCCGACGTAGATCGATGGCTGGCGGAAGCTACGGCCATCATGCACACCCTGTCCGAGCCGCCGCTTCACACCGCTACGGAATGTCTGAGGGCACGGGCGTGGCGCGCCAGCGATCATCACGACCCGCAAGGGGCCATCGCCCTGTTCCAACAGGCACACGCGCTGCAGGTCGCAGCGGGCCTTCGCACTGGCCTCGACTACACATCCGTCCTCGTCGACCTTGGCTACGTGTATTACAACCAGGGCCGATATGCGGAAGCCTACGAGAAGACAGAGGAAGTCGGTGCCGCGTTCGACCATGGAGGTCGCGGAGGGACGCTGGGCCGAGTGATCATCCATGAGAACGCCGCCACTCTGTTGACCAGGATGGGGGAAATCCGTGCTGCCTACGCGGAGCTGTATGCTGCGCAACATCCGGTCGCCGGAGGAGCAGCGCGCGAGCCGGAGCGTGCATCGCGAGCTGTGTTTGCTGAAGTGCTGCGGCGACTGGGTCGCGTAGAAGAGGCACGTGCAGTCGTCAGCGGGCAAGCCGATGGTCTCATCGCCTCCGGCTCAGCCATTTTCGGTGCCCGCACCCTGGCGGAAGAGGCCGCTGCGCTGATGGACCTCCAGCGCCCCGAGCAGGCACGGCCGCTCCTCGAGCGGGCGATCGCGATCGAGATGCAGCACGCTTCGTATGGCGGGTCGATGAGGGGCCTGGCCGAGTCCAATGCCTATCTGGCGGACCTCGATGTTCAAACGGGGCATGCGGATGCGGCTCGGCAACTCCTGGAGAAGTTCTTCGCCCGTTATAACTATCCACGGACTCCCGCGCAGGCTTCTCTTCGGCCCGCGGTTCTGAGCGCCGCCAGAGCGACGCTCGCCCTCGGGGATCTCCCGGCCGCTGAAGTCTACGCGCGCGATGCGCTGCGCCTTGCGGAATCGGTGGCGCGCGGCTCCGCTACGAGCGCAGATGTAGGGGAGTCGCTTCTCGTGCTGGCGCGGATCGAGCGTGCGGAGCATCGGCTCACGGAAGTACGTCCACTGCTCAGTCGCGCAGTGCGTTGCCTGACCGAGGGTGTGGGCCCAGATGCGCCTGCCACGGCGCAGGCGCGCGCTGAGCTTGCTCACACGTGACTGAATGATGGCTCAGCTCGTTCGAGCCGGCGACGTCTGGCCTGATTCGCGCAGCAGCGGCGGCGGGCGTGCGTTCGGCCTCGCGGCTTCGTACGCATAACCCAGACTGAGGCAGTCGAGCTCGCGTCGGTTCGGCGCGATGATCTGAATGCCGATCGGTAGTCCCTGGCGGTTGAAGCCGGCGGGTACCGCCAGGCTGGGGCAGCCTGACAGGGTGACGAACAGGTTGGCTTTCATCCATTCGTGGTACGTCGCCATGGGCTTGCCGGCAATCGCATCCGGCCAATGCGTATCGGCGGCAAACGGAAACGTCTGGGCGGTCGGGAGGATGAGGAAGTCGTAGCGCTCGAAGAAGTGTCGTACGACCTGATACCACTGGGTGCGAATGACAGAAGCCGCCGAGATGTCGTACGCCGACAGCTGCAAGCCGGCTTCCACCTCGAAGATCGCCTCAGGCTTCATCAGCGCACGTTTCGCCGGATCCTGGTAGTAGGCGAGCAGGCCTCCGCCCTCCAGCCAGCCCCGCAGTCGGAGGGTGGCACGCCAGAGGGTGTCGAAGTCGAACTCGGGATGGGCCTCGTCAATGTGGCAACCGAGCCCCTCCAGTGTGTTGACCGCAGCCTTGCAGACTTCCAGGACGCCGGGCTCGCACGGCGTGACACCCGACAGGTCGCCACCCCAGGCAATCCGCTTGCCATTGCAATTCTTGTCGAAGTGTCGCCGAAAGAGTGTGCCATCGCCGTCAAGCGACAAGGGAGCTCTGGCGTCGTATCCGGTCTGAACTGACAGCAGCAGCGCCAGGTCCGTGACATTGCGCGCCATCGGTCCCGTAACGCTCATCGATGGCAGCCACGCGTCGCTGCTATCTCTCGGCACGCGTCCGATACTGGTACGAAAACCCAACACGTTATTCCATCCGGCAGGATTGCGCAGGCTGCCGCCAAAGTCCGAGCCGTCGGCGAACGGCACCATGCGCAGAGCCAGCGCGACCGCAGCGCCCCCGCTGCTTCCCCCGGCTGATCGTGACTGGTCGTACGCATTACGCGTTATGCCGTAGACGGGGTTGTACGTGTGCGAGCCAAGACCGAATTCCGATGTGTTGGTCTTGCCAATGAAGATTGCGCCGGCATTGCGCAGGCGCTCGACCATCAGGCTATCGGCGGTGGGTGCGAAATCCTTGAAGATGGGGGAGCCCAGAGTCGTGCGAATGCCCCTGACGGCCTGCAGATCCTTCACCGCATACGGGATGCCGTGCAACGGGCCCAGGTGCTCGCCGCGTGCCAGCTGATTGTCGCGCTCCTGCGCCTGACGCAGCAGTTGGCTAGGGTCCTGGAGGGCCACCAGCGCGTTCACTTTGTCGTTCAGTCTCTCGATGTGCGCGAGATGAGCTTTCATGGCTTCCACGCATGACAGCTTCTTTGCGTGGATGGCGCGGGACAGTGCCGCGCCATCCATGGTGACAATGTCGGAGACCGTGGTGTTCATCGTTGCTACCATACTATGGAAGCAGGGCCAGGGAGGAGCGAACATTGTGCGCCTGTACCTTTCCTCATTCGCGCTCGACACGCGGGCCGACCGACTTGTCGCACTCGCTCGGCACGGTGCTGCCGTAAGCGTGGTGATGAATGCATTGGATAACTTTCCACGTGCGCGAGAAGAGTGGCTCGCGAACCAGACCGAAGCTCTCAAGAGCCTGGGATTCGTACCCGAGGAGCTGGATCTGAGAGACCATTTCGGGTCCCCGGAAGGCATGGCCCCCGCGTTGGCAGACAAAGGCCTGCTCTGGATCAACGGTACTCTGCGAGATGGCGAAGCCCTGGTGATCGAGGGCGACCGGAGCGAAGTTATCAGGTAGCGGGCCATCGAGGCGGTGACGAGCCATCGGGGTGGTGACGGGCCATCGAGGCGGTAGCCGTCCATCAACAGCGGTATCCGGCCGAGTACGAGGAGGAGCGACCCGCCTAGTTCCGGGCTCGCCGCCCGAGAGGCCCACGGTGCGCTGCTATTTCCTGATAAGCGCGCTGCGCCTCGTCGCGGGCCAGGGCACGTAGTGCTTCCTCTCGCGACGCCTCCAACCCAGGTTCGGCTATTCGGTCCAAGTCTGCGACGACTGACTGCAACAGGACCGCGACGCTCCAGTGATCGGCGGCGGGATCGGTCAACGTCGTGACGGCCTTCAGCGCCGTGGCGATTACCGGATCCAGCTCGCGGGCGGCCGGACGCGTCACACTCATGAGCCTCCAGCTGTGTTGCAGGCCCGTGAGCATCCGGTGAGCTTCGCTTGCGTGCTTGAGTGCCGCCCTCCGGCGCTTCGCTTCCAATCCTGAATCGGCCATAGGTTTCCTCAAGCGGTAGCCGTTCGGCGCACCGTCGCAGGGGCTTTCGCCATGATCCCGGGAGCTTGTCAATCAATGACTTGCGGCACCTGCCGCGGATCTTAGCGGCCTCAACGTAGCACAGTTGTGGCACACCCGGGACGAACTCGACACAATCCCACTCGCCTTGGGCGCGGCAGCGGCGAGAGCAGCGTGGCGGCAGGGGTGCGAACAGCGGCGAAGTCTGCGGAGAGTGTCGATGAGGGGACTATGCGGGGTTCTGTTCGCGGGGCTGGTGGTGTCCGGTGCGGTTCAGGCGCAGGAGTGGCGGACATACACCTACCCTGACCCGGGGTTTGCCATTCAGTTTCCCGGTGTCCCGGAGGTGCAGACGGGCCAGTTCAAGAACGCCGTCGGCGTGACTCTGCCCGTGACGCGATATGTCGTTCGGCAGGATGGCGTGCAGTACACGCTGAGTGTCGTGAATTATTCCAACACCAATGCCGATGCGCTGAGTGCGATCGGGGAGGCCGCAAGATCGTTCAAGGCGAAAGGCAAAGTCAGCGCTAACAGCGGTGCCCGCGTCAACGGGAGCTCCGGACGCGAGTTGACGATCAGCGAAAGCGACGGCAGCCGCTCCGATATCGCCATATTCTTTGTCGGCAATCATCTCTACACCGCGGTGGGTCAGGCGTTGCCCCCGAATGCTCTGGAAAGATCGGCCGACACGGCTCGCTTTCAACACTCGCTGCAGTTTCCCAGCGATGACAGTGGCTTCTTCGGATTGTTCGGTTCGCGAGATAGGAGCAACTCGAGTGCGGCTGCGAGCACGGTTGTCGTAGGCAACAGCAGTGGGGGCACCAGCGTCAGCGGCGGCAGCAGCGTCAGCGGCGGCAGCAGCGTCAGCGGCGGCACCAGCGTCAGCGGCGGCACCAGCGTCAGCGGCGGCACC
>CAZLYG010000006.1:25205-31032 GCA_964563075.1 uncultured Steroidobacteraceae bacterium
CAGCGTCAGCGGCGGCACCAGCGTCAGCGGCGGCACCAGCGTCAGCGGCGGCACCGGCGCCAGCGGCAACGGCAGTGGCAGCCCAGGCAACGGCGGTGGTGGCGGCAGCCCCAGAAATACCGGAGAGCACCTCAGGACAATCGCCGATCAGAGCGCCGACGCTGCCTGTGTTGGAAAATCTGCGGGCGACGTCGTGCAGCTCAGCACACCTGACGGTCCGGTGCCTGCGATCTGCACGCTCACTGCCAGACCGAACCCTCCTTCCCGCAACTCGGTCGCCGGTCCTGCGACGCGCTGAGCGCGAGATCTTGAAATCGCGACAACGAAGTAAGCTTCGCTACGATAACCCGTATAATCAATCACTTAAGTAAATAAAAGCAGCCACCTGTAAGTATCTTTAGCTATTCAAATAGTTTAATCTTGAATAGTTTTAACTAATCAATTAGCGTGGCGTTGTTTAGTTATAGATATTCGACTGTTCTATGCTACATAACCTCCCGATCGAGCACCTTGACAAGGCCCTCGCCCGCTGGCGATCACTAGACCACGCGCGCCCCCGCGGCGGCTGGCTGCGTGCAATCCGCGACGCGCTCGGCATGACCACACGCCAGATGGCGCACAGGGTCGGCGTTTCCCAAGGAGCCGTGTCAATCGCGGAGCGATCAGAAGCGCGCAACGATATTTCCCTGGCGACTCTCCAGCGCTACGCAGCCGCGCTTGAATGCGAACTGGTCTACGCGCTGGTTCCAAAGCGTCCCCTGGCAGCCGTAGTCGAAGAACAGGCGGACCGCATTGCTCGCGATCAAGTGTCCCGCGTCAGACATTCGATGGCCTTGGAAGATCAATCGACGAGTCAGAAGGTTGCTGAGCGCGAAGTCGCAGAGGTCCGCCAACGCCTCCTGAACGGCAAACCCTCGCGCCTCTGGCAATGAAGTTCGACTACCCGCCCGGCGCCACGCCCATCGACCCGGATGAGGCCGCCGGGCTGATCCCAACTCACGTGCGGCTTCAGTCGGAGCTGAACGAATACGAGGAGGCCAACATTGTCGAGGCGACCGAGTGGGCATTCAGCCGCCGGCGCGGAGACCCCCTGCAGGCTACGTTCATTCATGCTGTGCACCGTCGCATGTTCGACAAGACGTGGAAATGGGCCGGTGCGCCACGCCGCTCCGACAAAAATATCGGCGTGCCGTGGCCAGAGATCCACACGTGCCTCCACCAGGGGCGCGCTTCGAATGGGGGCGTGGCTCGCTGGCAACCGCGAGCGAGCTCCGGACCCGATATATCGCGGCGCTTCGAGCGGCCGATGGCGGCGACTGCACTCCGCTTCTCACGTTCCTGCGAGGGCCGCAATCATGACGGAAGCGCAACTGCATTGAGTCCGCAGCAACGGTGACTGACCTGACCTGCCCGATCGCCAAGACTCGCTGCGGACGGGTTCGCAACGAGGATGAGCCGGGCGTCCCCCTCGGTACGCAATACGCGAAGCGTCGGGAGAGAGCGCAATGCCTCGCGGCCTCGACGGCCCGAATGATATGGCCTGGAAGCATTCCGGTGGCACGCCGGGGAGGACGAGGTCGGGATCTGCCCGGAAGCCGAACCTGCCGTAGAACGCTGGCTCACCGAGCACGACGCACCCAGCGGCGCCTCGGAGTCACACCGAGCAGTACATCGTCAATGCTCTGCGCAGAGCTGGTGTAGGGAGCATTGAGGAAGGCAGCGGCCGTTACGTCCTCTATTGCCCGCAGATCAGTCGAGGTCTCGCCTCTGATCCTGACGCTCGCATCACCGGCCAGCTTCCCGTCACCGGCCACCGTCCCGTCCCCAGTCATCGCCCAGGCCCTGCTTGCCAGAAAGGCTCCTGGACACTCGTGCTCAGCAGGAACCGGGGTTGTGGGCCCAGGTGTGCAGCCGGCGCGGCGGCATGCAACAGCAGCGAGTGCATGAGGATGACATCGCCCGCCTGTGCCGTATTCTCCATGACTTGCAGTGGTATACCGTCGACGCTTTCGACCTGGTTCATGAACCGCGCGATGCGCGTCGCGGGGTCACCTGCCCTACACAGATCCCGCAGGTAGGGATGCCGATACAGAGATTTGCGTAGTTGCGCGCTTCGTGCGCCTTGCGAGAGCGGATTTTCCATGAACCATCGGTGCACGAGCCGATGCGAACCGGCGATGATGTTGGTGCCGCCACAACGCGGGCCGACGTCATTCAACATGGAATGGATCAGCACGCCACAGGGAGGCGACAGCCGGCCCGCATAGTTGCCATCGAGATGCCAGCCCGCGCTCGGGATGTCCCATTCGCGCCCCGCCGGGAAGTGCAAAAAGAAGGCGCCCCAGTCCTTTGGCATCGGCAGCGCCTGACCTTCCAATACATCCTGCACGGCTCCGATCGTACGGTCGGTGCCGATGGCGCGAAAGACCGGATCGCTTTTCAGGTGCTGCAGGTGATCGGGCCGGGTTCTGGTCCAGGTCGACGGGTCGTCGCGCCGGATTCCGACCTTCGACAGCTCATTCCAGATGACGGTGCACATGGCGGCCGCGTCGTCGGAGCTGAAGGCGCCGCGCACCCGGACCCAGCCCGACGTGCGGAAGTGCTCCAATTCAGACTGATCCAGGACAGGCATTTGAGCTGCGGCGTTGCGCCGTGGGGTCTTATATGCAATCAGGTGCATAGTATCCGGCGGCGTCTGGCTATGCAACTATATGCATAGGCATAGGCAGGCTGCGGACTCTCCGGTTATGGCGCTACGGCATGTGGTCCTCACCGTACTCGCTCATGGGGACATGAGCGGCTACGAAATCACGAAAACCTTCGAGACGGTCTATGCGCATTTCTGGCGCGCATCGCACCAGCAGGTGTATCGGGAGCTGGGGCGACTTCACGCGGAGGGTCGGGTGAATGTGAAGGAGGTCGCCCAGGAAGGCAGACCTGACAAGAAGCTCTACTCGCTCACGAAGCGAGGACTGGAAGAGTTGCGGCACTGGGTGATGGGGCCCACGGAGATGCCGCGATCGCAGAATGACATGCTCGTGAAACTGCTCGGTTGTGACATTGTCGGCCGGGAAACCTTCAGGCCCGAGTTCGACCGTATACGCACTATCGCCGCGGAGTGGCTGCGCAGTCTGCGCAAATTACAACGGGATTGTCTGCGTCAACGCAATGACGGCTGGACGGAACACGAAGAGGTGCTCTACCTCGCGCTGCGGCGCGGGATCCTACTGGGTGAAGCCCAGGCACGATGGCTGGATGAAGTCGATAGCTACCTGAGCAGCGGCAGGCTGGCACACTGAGCATCGCAATCAGTCCGGTGACTGTGACTGTCATTAACCTTTGGCCGGAGGCCTGCTGCTGAGACAGCGGGGGCGGTGGCTTGCCGAGATTCGGCGGCGCCCTCAGCGTCTGTACGAATTCTCCTTGACGCCGGCATGCAGCCTCGCGCAGACTTAGTCAGTCAACTGACTAATGCCATGGCAGCAACGCAGATCCCAGACAAGCGCGGGCGACTGATCCAGGCGGCCATGCACCTCGCCTACCAGCATGGATTCAGGCAGACGAGCCTTGCGGATATTGCGCAAGAGGCGCAGGTGCCGCTGGGCAACGTCTATTACTACTTCAAGACCAAGGAAGAGATTGGGGAGGCGATTGTTGCAACGCATCTGGCGCAAGTGAGGCTGCTGCAGCAGAAGCTCGAGGCGATGGGTTCCCCCGGCGAGCGGCTTTGCGCATTCGTGCAAATGACATTCGACAACCGAAAGATGCTCGCACGCAGCGGGTGTCCCATCGGCACCTTGTGCACGGAATTGCATAAAGAAGCTGGGACGCTTGCCAAGCAGTCGACGGCACTGTTCACCGAGCTCCTGTCATATCTGAAGAAGCAATTTCAGATGCTCGATGAAAAAGCGGACGCACAAGGGCTTGCCGTGCATCTGCTGGCGGCGCTGGAAGGTATCGCCGTGATTGCACACAGCCTTCACGAGCCGGACATCGTCACGATGGAGGCGGAGCGGCTTCAAGGGTGGATACGGGGTTTGGAAGCGAAAACGGGCAAAGGAAGCACAGTATGATTGCGCAACTGGACAAGACACGATTCGGCCCTTGGGCGCTCGTTACCGGCGCCTCGTCGGGTATCGGCAGAGAGTTTGCACGTCAGATCGCGGCGTCCGGCATCAACGTGGTGCTCGTGGCCCGGCGCGAAGACCTGCTCAAGAATGCGGGCGCCGAATTCAGCAAGACCTACGGGGTGCAGCACCGGGTCGTGGTAGCGGACCTCTCCGAGGAAGGGTTCATGGGCAGGCTCGCAGCGGCGACCGGCGGTCTGGATATCGGGCTCGTGGTGTCCAATGCCGGCACGCCCAACCCCGGCGAGTTTCTGAAGCTGGATCGTGACGAGCTCGTACGCCTGCTCCGGCTCAACACGTTCACGCACATGGTCATTGCGCATCACTTCGGCCAGCGGCTGCTACAGCGCCGCCGTGGAGGAATCCTGTTCAGCGGCGCCATGGGCGCGATGCAGGGCATTCCCTATGTCGCCAACGAATGCGGCGGCAAATCCTATGTGCAGAGCTTCGGCGAATCCCTGCACGCCGAACTGGCCCCTCTGGGCATAGATGTCACCGTGCTGGTCATAGGGCCGACGCAGACGGCCATTATCGAGAAGTTCGGCTTCGATCCCGCCGACATGCCGATGAAGCCGATGCCCGTGGAGCAATGCGTCTATGAGGGATTGGAAGCGCTCAAACGGAACCGCGCAACGCATCTCTCCGGGCGAATGAACCGAATCCTGAACGCGCTCATCCCCGCTTCGCTGTCACGCAACATGATGGGGAAGATGATGGCGAAGGCGCTTGCCGGCCGCGAGCAACGGACACCCACGGCATAATCCTCGCGAGGAGCACCATGGGCGATGACCAGGAAGAACTTACTGCAAGCGTGCGGGCCATCCTTGCAGGGGCCGGCGACATCCGCGAAGTCAGTATGTTCGGCGGAACAGGCTTCATGCTGAACGGCAACATGGTTGCCGCGGCATCGAGGCGGGGATTACTGCTGCGCGTTTAGCACGTGCCCACGTTCGCGCTCTGCTGGCGTGGTGCAGACTGCCGGCCTTGCGCGCAAGCCGTTGTAACCCCCAAAGGAGCCTGCACAGCCGGCAACTGCATCAGCTCCGTCGGCGGCTCGAGGTTCGTCGCCTTGTCGCAGCTACTTTGGCTGCCTGCTTGCCAAGGGCGGTGCGGGTCCGCTTCGGCAGCTTGCTGATCGTGCGCTTGCGCTTCGCAGCGCGCGCTGCCTTGGAGATGTTGCGGCGAGCAGCCGCGCGCTGCTTTGCCGAGCTCACGCCGGTTCTCCGCGCTCTTCGGAGTCCCCTGGGCGCGATACTCCACGCAAGGCGTCGGCTGCGGTTTCAGAGCGAGCCGCCCCTGCGATATCACCCAGGGAAATGATGCCCACAAGGCGCTTCTGTCGGTTGAGCACTGGTAAGCGCCGCACCTGCAGCTCGACCATATTTTTCGCCACGTCCTCCACAGTGTCATCTTCGTAGCAGTATCGTACCTTCTCTGCCGTCATCGCTTCGCTCACAGGAGTGCGAGTCGGATCGCGTCCGCTCGCATCACCACGGATGGCGATGTCGCGATCCGTGATCATTCCGACCAGGCGATCGTTTTCCCCGACGGGAATGACGCCCACATCGAGCTCAGACATCATCCTGGCGACGTGCTGAAGCGTGTCGCTGGGTTTCGCGAGCCTGACTTGGCGTGACATGATTTCACTGACTTGCATGACTTCGATCCTCCACCCAGGTGGGTGGACCCTAGCAAGTTCT
>CAZLYG010000007.1:0-9342 GCA_964563075.1 uncultured Steroidobacteraceae bacterium
CGACCGGCAAAATCACGCGCGCCGCCGGGCACGCGCACATGTCGTATCGACACTGCTGGAATCTGATCGAGAAGTGGGCGGGCTTTTTCGGCACGCCGCTCGTGGAACGCGCGCGCGGGCGTGGTACTCAACTGACACCCTTGGGAGAGAAGCTCGTCTGGGCCGGCCAGCGACTGCGGGCGCGCTTAGGTCCGCAACTGCAGAACCTCGCGCAGGAGCTCGAGACCGATCTCAACGAAGTTCTGCCACAGCGCGCGATGATCGTTCGCGTGCACGCCAGTCATGGGTTTGCCGTGTCGAAGCTGCGCGAGCTGCTGAGTCGCCAGCATGAGATCGGGCTCGATCTGCGCTACGTCACCAACCAGAACTCGCTCGTCTCGCTCTCGCATGATGCGTGCGACCTCGCAGGTGTGCATATACCACGCGGCCCGCTCCGCAAAGAGGCCGTGAATGCAACACGACCGTGGCTGATCCCCAGCGAGCATCGCATCATCGGCTTCGTCACCCGTGAGATGGGGCTCATGGTCAAGCGCGGCAACCCTCTGAAGATCACCTCCCTGGAGCATTTGCTGTCCTCGCGCGTGCGCTTTGTCAATCGCGATCCCGAATCCGGGACACGGCGCCTGTTCGACCAGTTGATCGCGCAGTACGAGCTGGACGCAACGCGCATCGACGGCTACGAACGGGTCGAGTTCACTCATGCGGCCGTCGCTGCCTATGTGGCCAGCGGCATGGCGGATGCGAGCTTCGGGGTCGAAGCTGCGGCGCGCCAGTTCGATCTCGACTTCGTACGCCTCGTGACCGAGGACTATGTGTTTGTCTGTCGCAAGCAGACGCTCGAGAACGAGGCCGTGAAGCGGGTGCTGGCGATCATGCGCAGCGCGGAGTTTCACGAGGCGATCGCGCGCCTGCCCGGCTACGCCATCAAGGACGCCGGCGCGATCAAGGGCGTCCACGAGGCGCTGCGCAGCTGACCGGCCGCCCGCGCTCACCGGCGGCGCAACGCACGAAAATTGTGAAACCCGTCACTCGACGATCGCTGGCCTCGGCCGATGTCCTGGCGGATGAGCTCGAACTCTCATTACCCGCTGTTCGCCGCCCTGCTGGCCCTGTGCATCCCCTGTGCGCTGCAGGCGCAGCAGGCCACATTCCGCGAATACGGCCAGCAGGACGGCCTGTCGAACCTGGACATCGCCGCACTCATGCAGGATCGGACGGGGTACCTGTGGGTGGGCACCGAAAATGGACTCTTCAGGCACGACAGCACGGATTTCCAGGGTTTCGATGACACGAGCGGGCTGGCCGACACCGCCATCCGCAACGTCATCGAAGATGGTTCGGGGCGGATCTGGGTCGGCACTTCGCAGGATCTGTACGTGCTGGAGGGAACCCGATTCCGTCCCGTGCGCCCCGACGGACAGCATCTTTCTCTGCGTGCGGGAGCGCGCATCGCCACGCCCGGGCGCGATCGATTGCTGGTCATCGACAGGGAGTTGCTGCGGGAGTTGTGGTTCGTGCCCGCGACCCACAGTTGGCATGGACGATCCTATTTTACGGCCGATCAACTGCGCGCGACTCCTGCGCTGGCTCATCTGAGCAGCCTGTACGTCGAGCGATCGGGTCGACTGTGGCTAGGTTGCGGAGCAGCCATCTGCAGTGTCGAGCACGGCCTGGTGCGCCAGTGGAGAGCCGCCAGCGGAGTGCCCGATGACGCATGGCACAGCTGGCTCGTCGATAGTCACGGGACGCTCTGGGCGCGCGGCCTCAAGCACATCGTCATTCTCAAGCAGAGCCCGCTCTCCTTCGCAAGCCGCGACGCACCGCACAGCGCATTGACCGGGGGCATTCTGAACGTCCCGCTCATCGAAGATCCGCAAGGCCGCATCGTGACGCGCAGCGACGCAGGTCTGCTGCGCTGGAATCAGGATCACTGGGAGGAGCTCACGGCCGACAACGGCCTCACAACGCCGGAAATTTCGGCCTTGCTCACCACACGTGACGGGACTGTGTGGCTGGGGTTATCGGGTCATGGCCTGTGGCGCTGGCTCGGGTACGGGACCTTCGAGTCCTGGTCAGCCCGGCAAGGCTCGAGCAGCAATCCGGTATGGGCCGTGTTGCGCGGACCGGACGGCGCCATCACGATGGGCACACGCTCGGGATGCCTGCGTATCGATGAGCAGTCTCGCGTTGCCGCACCTTGTAGTTTCCGCGGTCTACCGGCGGGCGAAATGCAGGTCATGGCCAAGGGAGCGGACAATACGCTGTGGCTGGGAATGGCGACCGGTCAGCTGCTGCGCGTTGCCCCAGGCGACACCCGTGCGACACTGATCGCCGTCATTCCCCAGACACGCAAGCTGTTCGTGGACGCCTCGGGACAGCTGTGGATCTGCAGTAACGGCGGCATTCACTTCATTCGCTCCGGATCGACCCGGGTTGAGCAGGCGGAACTGCCGCCGGGACTGGGCGAGATCGCCGATGCGGCACAAGACGCGCAGGGAACGATGTGGTTCGCCACCCAGGGAGGCTTATTGCGCTGGTCAGGAGCTCGGTGGGCCCTGCTCGCGTTGCCGACGCCAGCGCCCGACGGCTTCGCTGCCATTGCGCCCGCTGGCGGCGGCTGGCTTTGGGCTGCGGGCGCTTCGCACGGCCTCATGAAGGTGCACGTGCGGGGATCGAGGGCAGACCAGGCGCAGTGGATTACTGCTTCCAACATCGCACATGCGGCTGTGTATTTCGCGGAGGTCGACTCGCGAGGGTGGCTCTGGGCCGGAACAGACGAGGGATTCGTTCTGTTCGACAGAGAGTCATGGCGAAAATTCGGCCAGCCCGACGGGCTGATCTGGAACGATACGGATCAGAATGCCGTATTTGCGGACGCCGACGGCTCGATGTGGATCGGAACCAGCGGTGGCCTGACGCATGTGCTGCGACCGGAGCATCTCCTTGACACCCAGCCCCTCAGCCTGCACATCGAGCAAGCGAGCGTGGGTGCCGCAGTACTGACCCCTGGCGTGAACGGGCGCTTCCCCTGGAGCCGCGGACTGGCGCTCGATCTGCATCTGAGCGAGCTGGACTTCTCGGACCCCAACAAGACCGTACTGCGGGTGAGGCTGCGGGGCCTGAGCGATGACTGGTTCGACAGTCATCACTTCGACCTGCACTACCCGGCGCTCGCTCCTGAACACTACACGTTCGAGGCCATGGCGATAGACGCCGATCACCAGCGCAGGTCGAACATCGTGAGCGTGAGTTTCGAAGTGCGGCCGCCGTGGTGGCAGACGCTGTGGTTCAAGGTTGGCGCAAGCGCCCTCGTACTGTCGCTCCTTGCGGCCACCTGGCGATGGAGCTCTCTGCGTCACGAAGCGCGTCGACGGCAACTGGAGCGCGAGCTCCAGGAGCGGCACGAGTTGCTGGAGAGAGCCACGCGCGATCCCCTCACGAAGCTGTGGAACCGCCAGGCCATCCTCGACATTCTCGTGCGTGAAATCGATTCCGCGAAACAGTCGACCCAGCCTCTGGCCATTGCCATCATCGACGTTGATCATTTCAAGCGCATCAACGACACGTTGGGCCATCTCGCGGGCGATGAGGTGCTGCGTGCACTTGGCGCGCGCCTGTCCAGAAGTATCCGTTCGGGCGACGCGCTGGGCCGCTACGGCGGTGAGGAACTGCTGATGGTGCTGCCGAAGGCGCTCCCACAACGACCCTTCCTGCCTGTGGAGCGATTGCGTCAGGTCGTTGCGGAAGCGCCCTTCGCCTACGAGGACTCCAGAATCAACGTTACCGCGAGTTTCGGTGTCGCCTGGCTCGTTGCATCGAACGACAGTGCCGAGGACCTGCTGGCGCGCGCTGACGAGGCACTGTACGCCGCCAAGAAGGGGGGACGGGATCGGGTCGAGTACGCCGCCACAGGGACCTGAGCTCAGCGGTGAAACGGCGCCGGAATAGTCAGCCCGAGCTGCACGCGTGAGCGCAGTACGGGGCTGAACGCCTGCGATTGAAAGTGAACCCGATACATCTGCACGTCGCGAAAGTAGCGCTGCAGCCGCTCGCCGCGCCGTACGACCGACGCACCGATACTGTGGAAGAGCATCTCGACGCATTCACAGGCCGCGCGGCAGCCTTCACGGGAAATCCCCCACACTTGCAGGGTATCCTCGGCACGAACCGGAATCCGCTCCTGTGCCCAACGCCGGCACTGATCGGCATAAAGGCGGGTCGCGGCGAGTGCCAGTGCCTCCGCGGCATCGGCACGGCACAGCGCCTCGCCATATAGCCTCTGGAACTCCGGCTCCTCCATGCGCATGCGCGTGGGGTCCGCAAAGCTCGGCTTCGTGCGCAGTTGCCGCTCGTACTCCGCGCAAGCTGCGCGCGCCGTCCCCGTCAGGATGGCGGCAAACTCACAACTGAACCAACCATAGATGAGGCCGAGAAACAGGCCTTCTCCATGCAGCCGGGTACCGGGCGTGCCCTCAGGCAGGTTCTCCGTGGACAGCCGCACGATGGGTGAAGGCGCAATGTGACGATCCGGTATGAACACATTGGCGAGCCGCACGCTGTTGGACCCGCTGCCCTGCATGCCCATGACGGCATCACCGCCCCAGTCGTTCTGGACTGACAGCTTGTCCTTCGCTACGACGAACACGATGGCGCGCAGCTCTCCGCTCTCCTGCGGAATGACGGCGCCGCCCAGAAAGTGATTGCAGACGGGAATGCCGGAGGCAAAGGGCCACAGTCCCGTGACTGCATAGCCACCCTCCCGACGCTCGAATTTCGGCGCTCCCGCGGGACCCGCGGCATAGGCCGCGCGAAAGTCTCCGTCAGCACCGAAGAGCTCGCTCTGCGCTCCCTCGCTGAAACACGAACCGACGATCAACGCATGTGAGGAAGCCAGGGTATAGCACCAGCCCGCCGCCGGATGGCCCTGCGAAAGCCGCATGATGACGCGGATGTAGGTCTCACAGTCGGTTCCCAGGCCACCGTACATCGTCGGCTGCAGGATCCGGTAAAAGCCGCCGCGCAACAGCCGGGCGTGAACGGCTTCGGAATAATGGCCACGGGCGTCGGTTTCGTCCTGTTCGCGCTGCAGCTCGGCCGCGATGGCCGTCGCTTCCTCGAGGAGCCATTCTTTCGACGGACGCTGTGCCACGATGTGTGTCCCGACCCGCAAAGCCTCACCGTATCACAAGAGGGAACGGGAACGCCGGACGGTGGCAGCCGGCGACCGCACCGCAAGCGCTGCCGGCCGAGCACTGCCAAGCCTCGCACTCCCTGCGGCGCTATGATCGAACCAACCAGACGGTTCGTATACATGCAGGAGGACCCGAGCATGATCGCGCACACCACTCTACCCGTAAGCGACTACGCGCGTGCCAAGCGCTTCTACACCGCCGCTCTCAAACCGCTCGGGTACACCAACAATATGGAGTACGGCGAGAGCGCCGGCTTCAACGACGGCAAGAACACCGACTTCTGGATCAGTCATGAGCAAACCTTCGCGCCACTGCACCTCGCGTTCGAAGCGCGCAGCAGCGACGAAGTGAAGGCGTTCCACCGTGCGGCCCTTGCAGCAGGTGCGCGCGACAATGGGTCACCGGGCTATCGCGACTACTGGCCGGGGTACTACGCAGCTTTCGTGCACGACCCGGATGGGCACAACATCGAGGCCGTCTGGTACGACTACAGCAAGGTAAAGAACAGGTAAACCTTGCAGCGGGAGCCGACCTCTCGCACTATTGCGCCTGCTCGTGCCGAGACACCGATCCCGCTCGAGGAGCCCTCCGGATGCGCACCCTGCGGTCAGCCTGCCTCGCCCTCCTGGCGCTTGTTGCGCAGCATCCGGTGTCCGCACATCACTCCACCGCCAACTTCGACATGGCGAAGTCGTTTACCTTCACGGGCACGGTGAAGTACTTCAGTTTCACCAGCCCGCATTCATTCCTGGACATGGAGGCGGTGGACCAGGCAGGCGTCGTGCATCATTACAAGGTCTTTTCGGTCGCCAAAGTCGTCATGGTGCGTACCGGCTGGACCTCGGCGGATGTCAGGGTTGGCGATACTGTCACTATGACTACCAACCCCGACAGAAAGGATGCCAGCTACATGTACCTGCAGCGGATCACTTTTGCCAACGGCAAGACGTGGGACCGCAGCAGCATCTTCTGATGTCACGATGAGCGGTCGCCGGTGCATGCGGATCGTCCTGTGCGCGGGGGTGGCGGCCCTTGCAGCCTTGTGCGGTTGCCATCCGGGGAGCAGCACGAGTGCTCAACGCGCCACCGCCCAGCCGCCGGCTGCCGACCTGGGCGGTATCTGGTTGCCGGACCCTGCCCGCGCCGAGCCTTGGCCTGCAAGCCTGCCGCTGACACCTGTTGGGCGCGCTGTGATGGATCACTTCAATCCGTCCGTAAACGATCCCACCACCTTGTGCCTGCCGCTCGGAACCCCGCGCAACATGCTGCAGACGCAGTACCCGATCGAGATCGTTCAGACGCCACAGCGCATTTTCATCGTGGTGCAACCCAACCTTTCGAATACAGAAGTGAGGCGGATTCCACTCGGGGGGGAAGCGCTTCCGCCGCAACCCGATGCCTCCTGGTACGGAACCTCGCGGGGCCGCTGGGAAGGCGCAACGCTGGTGGTGGAGACTGTCGGCTTGCGACCGGATGCACCGATCGCGGGCAACGGTCTGGCGCACAGCGAGGATCTGCGCGTCATCGAGCGCTTCAGCATCAGCAGCGAGCACGGCAAGGTGCTGGTCGACGAGATCGAGCTGCGCGACCCCAAAGCGTTCCAGCGACCTCTGAAGACGCGCCGCTTCTTCGTGTGGGCTCCGCAGGCGCAGCTCAGGGAGGGCAGCTGCGTCGAGTTGCTCTGGATCGACAAGCTCTGGCGCGACCGGTTACGGGAGCACGCCGAGAGTCGCCGCAAAGCGGGGAAGACCCAGTGAGGGTAGCGATCCGATCCGTGCTGCTCTTCTCTGCATGGCTCGCCGCAGTCGTGTTCGTGCGCGGCGATCACACGCATGCTGCAGCGGCGGAAGGGGCGCAACGGCCTGATCTCTCGGGGGTGTGGCTGCCGAACTCCAGGGCAAGCGGCCACTGGCCGCAAGAGCGGCCCTTCACGAAGGCGATGGCTGACGCGCGAGCGCAGTGGACGAAGACGAATTCACCGCTGGATGCGACCGTCGACGACGACCACACTTCCTGCCTGCCCTACACCCTGCCCTACCTGTTGACGACGATCACTCAATATCCCTTCGAAATCGTCAGCACCCCTCGCCGGGTCTACGTCTTCACCGAGGTGTACGGACAGGTGAGACGCATAGACATCGATGGCCCGCCCGTGAGCCCCGACACACTGCCCAGTCGCGCAGGCGTCTCGCGGGGCCACTGGGAAGGCTCTCAGCTCGTTGTGGAAACGACGAACATCCTTCCCGAGAACGAAGGCAGCCGCTTCCCGAGCAGCCCTGCCCTGCGGGTGCTGGAACGCATTTCCCTGCAGACCGGCGGCGAGCCGGGCAAGCAGCTCATCGATGAGATCACGATTCAGGATCCGCTGGTCTACGAGAAGCCGATCGCGATCCGCATGGTCTATAAGTGGGCGCGCGACGTGCAGGTCGGCGAGTACATCTGCGAGCAGGACCTTTGGGATCAGCGCCTCTCCGGGAGCACCAGCCGGATTCCGTGGCGCTAGAATCCCCTGCCAACTGAGGTAAGCCACTCAATGACACTCTTGAAATGGGCGGGCGCCGCGGTCGTGCTGCTGGCGCTCCTGTCGCAGCCGCAGCCGGCGGCTGCGCAAACCGTCCTGATCACGGGCGCGAACGCCGGCATCGGCTTCGAGTTCGCCCGGGAATACGCGGCCAGGTCCTGGACCGTGATTGCGACCCATCATCGGACCGACACCCCGGCCGATCTCGCCCAGCTCGCGGCTCGCTACAAGAACGTGCGGATCGAGAGAATGGACGTCTCGCGACGGGAGGAGATCGACGCCCTGGCAGCGAAACTGAAGTCGATACCGATCGATGTGGTGATCAACAACGCCGGTGTCTATTTCAAGGCCGGCGCCCCGCACAGTCAGGACTTCGGCCAGTTCGACTATTCGCTGTTCGACACCATCATGGAGGTCAACGTGCGCGGCCCGCTGATGGTCATGGAAGCATTCGCCCCCAACGTGGCAGCGAGCCGGCAGAAGAAGTTCGTGGCCATCAGCTCCACCGTGGGATCGATGACGCAACCCTATCCGGGAACGGCGGCCATCTTCTATCGCACCAGCAAGGCGGCGCTGAACAAGGAAATGCAGGTTCTGGCGCAGGTGCTGCGGCCCGCCGGCGTCACGGTGGTGATGATTCACCCGGGGCTGGTCAGGACAGACAGGCTGATGTCGTTGGCGCCCGAGGTGCGCACGTCGAAGGACTACATGGATGCCGCGGCGTCCGTCGCGCAGATGATTCCGACCATCGACAAGCTCACCCTCGCGGATTCAGGCCATTTCATGCGCTACGATGGCAACCCGCTGCCCTGGTAGGAGAATCGAGCCATGCGAGCTGCCATGACGAGGAGTGCATACGCGTTGTCCCTTGCGATCCTTCTCGGGGGCTGCGCCGGAGGCACGAAGGCGAGCTCGCATGCCGCCGATGAGAAGGCACTGCGTGACCTGGTCGATCGCACCGTAGCGGCGGCCGGACAGCGCGACATTGCCACGTACAGCAAGTACTACGGACCCAAATGGATCAGCGCCTTGCCCGGGGTGCCGATCAGCGAGCTGACCGGGCCGCTGAAAATGCAATTCCCCGCCGGCTACGCCATCAAGATGGTGACCGTCAGGACGGAGATCTCTGCCGGCGGCGACCTCGGTTATGCAGTGGGAACCTATGAGCAGACGGCCCCGGACAAGTCCGGCGTGCTGACCCACACCGTGGGCAAGTGGATGAGTGTCTTCAGGAAGCAGCCGGACGGGTCCTGGGGCGCCATCGCCGACACCTACAATGTGGATCCCTCCACCTAGCTAAGCTAGCCGTGCGCCGCGAGCTTGCGGCGCAGCACTGAAACACAGCGTGAGCCCGGCCGCAGAGCCGTGCGCTGAAGCGCCTGGGCCTCGATCTGCCGGGAACGGCCATCTCATTCCCCACCGCCGGATCCATTGAACAAACGGCGCCCACTCCGCAACCCACACCGGCTAAGCCACGATTGGTTACGCAACAAAAGGGGATGCACATGTCTCAGATCATTCGACAGCTGGGAGCGGCGGCCGTCATCGCCATCGCAGCGGCGTCAATCGCAAGGGCCGATGACGACGGACGACGGGAGCGCGACGCCTACATGGTCACACCGCTCGTAT
>CAZLYG010000007.1:9352-30138 GCA_964563075.1 uncultured Steroidobacteraceae bacterium
CAACCTCGCCGGCCACGCTGCGGCGCAAGATCCTGTGTTAAAGAACGCCTGGGGCATCGCCTTCACGCCGTCCGGCAGTCCGTTCTGGGTCAACGACAATGCCACTGGCTGCTCAACCCTGTACGACGGCACCGGCGTGAAGATCACGGCACTGCAGGTATCGATCCCGTTGCCGGGCAACTTCATACCGCCCACGGCCTGCCAGGCCAACGGCTCGGGCAATCCCACTCCGGCCGCCCCGACGGGCATCGTCTGGAATCCGTCGGCTGCGTTCCTCGTTCCCGGAACCAAGATCCCGGCCCTGTTCATCTTCTCGACCGAGGACGGGACGATCTCCGCTTGGGCCAACGGTCTGACTCCGGCCGCCGATGCCGTCCTCGCCGTGGATGAGTCCTCGAGCGGCGCGGTCTACAAGAGCCTCGCGTTCGCCGTCAACCCCAAGGGCGCCTTTCTGTTCGCGGCCAACTTCAATGCCGGCACGGTAGACGTGTTTGGCCCGAATGGCATGGATGGCATGTTTACCAAAGTCACCTCCGATGGCGGCTTCAGCGATCCGGAGATCCCTCCGGGCTATGCGCCCTTCAACATCGTGAACCTCGATGGCGAGCTGTTCGTCACCTACGCCCAGCAGAATGCGCAGAAGCATGATGACGTCGCAGGACCCGGCCACGGCTTCGTCGACGTGTTCGACACCAGCGGCCATCTGTTGCGCCACTTTGCCTCGCGCGGACGGCTGAACTCGCCCTGGGGGATCGCGCGGGCCTCATTCGCCTTCGGGCCCTACAGCGGCAAAATTCTCATCGGCAACTTTGGCGACGGCCGCATCAACGTGTTCAACAACGACGGCGAGCTCATCGATCAGCTCGAGGACTCCCGCGGCCGGCCCCTCGTCATCGATGGCCTGTGGACGTTGACCCTGGGCGGCGGGCTGCATTCGAGCCCGGACACTCTGTACTTTTCCGCCGGCCCGAACGGCGAAACCAACGGCTTGTTCGGCACGATCACACCCGTACCCTCGACACATTGAGCCGTCCCTTCAGCACACTGAAGGTTCATCGACGTGCACTGCGGGGCCCCGCCTCCGGGGCCTCGCCGCTTGCCGCGCTGGTCTGCCGTGCTTACCATGAACGCGCACCCACGGCCGGACTTTGGAAGAAGCGCGCTCGATGTCTCACGAAACCCAGGTCGCGATCGTTGGTGCCGGGCCCGTTGGACTGTGCCTGGCTCTCGATCTGGCCTGGCGAGGCATCCGGGTCACGGTCGTAGAGCAGCGGCCGGCGGGGCAGCCTCCGAGTGTCAAATGCAACCACATTGCGGCGCGCACGATGGAGGCATTTCGCCGCCTGGGCTTCGTTGAGAGGGTCCGTGCCGCCGGTCTGCCCGATGACTATCCCAACGATGTCACGATCCGCACGCGGGCCACGGGCTACGAGCTCACTCGGATCCATATACCCTGCCGTCGCACGCGCTACAGCGACCGCACCGGCCCGGACGGCGCATGGCCGACGCCGGAGCCGGCACATCGTATCAACCAGATCTACTTCGAGCCGATCCTCTACTCCGAGGCCGCAGCGCGTGAGCGGATCGTGCTGCTGAATGATTTTCGCGTCGAGCAGATCGATCAGGACGGCGCGGGCGCAAGGCTCATCGCCCGGAATCTGCGCAGCGATGACACCGTCAGCATTGCCGCCGACTATGTCGTTGGGTGTGATGGCGGACACTCGCTGGTCAGAAAGGCGATAGGCGCCCGCCTGCACGGGGATCAGGAAGTGCAACGCGTACAATCGAGCTTCATTCGCGCGCCCCGGCTGATCGATGCAGTCACCAAGCCGGATGCCTGGATGAGTTATCTCTACGCGCCCGAAAGAGCCGGCAACCTGGTGGCCATCGACGGGCGGCAGCTGTGGCTGGTGCACAATTATCTGTTGCCGGGGGAGCCGGACTTCGATGGCGTCGACCGCGATGCCTGTATTCGCCTGCTGCTGGGTGTCGATGCCTCATTCGAGTATGAGCTGCTGGCCAAGGAGGATTGGATCGGGCGCCGCCTGGTCGCCGACAAGTTGCGGCACGGACGCGTGTTCATCTGCGGCGATGCGGCGCACTTGTGGGTGCCTTATGCCGGCTACGGCATGAATGCCGGTATCGCCGACGCCTTCGATCTTTCCTGGCAGCTCGCGGCTCATCTGAACGGCTGGGCTCCGGCAACCGTGCTGGACGGCTATGAGATCGAGCGTCTGCCGATCACCGAACAGGTGTCGCGGCTGGCCATGCAGCACGCGCTCGGCGCTATTGCGGAGCGGACCGCCATTCCGCGGGCTGTTGAAGAGCCCACTGCGGCGGGGGCGGCGGTCCGCAAGCAGATTGGCGATGCCGCTTACAACCTGCATGTGCAGCAGTTCGCGTGCGCCGGACTCAACTTCGGTTATTTCTACGTGGACTCCCCCCTGATCGTGTACGACGGCGAGTCCGCCCCCAGCTACTCCATGCAAAGCTACTCCCCGTCAACCGTGCCCGGTTGTCGCGTGCCACATCTTTGGCTGCCGGACGGGCGATCGCTGTACGACTTGTTGGGCCCCGAATTCACGCTGCTGAGGTTCGACGCGTCGATCGACGTCGCGCCGTTGATGGCGGCGGCGCACGCAAGGCGCATTCCGTTGAAGCTCCTGGACCTCGACTTTGGCAGAATCCCCGAGCCTTATCGCATGGCACTGTGCATAGCGCGACCGGACTTTCACGTGGCCTGGCGTGGCACGCAATCGCCGCTGCAACCGGAGGCGATCCTTGCGCACATCACCGGGGGCTCGCGGCGCGCAGCCGCGTAACTGGCGAATGGCCAGCGCAACGCCCGGCGTATCGAAGCGGCACGCGGGGGCGCGGCTCGCGGCGCTACGGCCCGGATTGGGCGGAGCGGGAACCAACCCGGCGTCTGACGAGTTAAGCTGGGGCTGATCCTCGTGCCGGTCCTTTGACGGGAGCACCCCAGAGTACGTCGGAAGTTCTGTTTCTCACGCAGATAGTCCTGCTGGTCGCCACGGGGCGCCTGTTGGGTGAGCTGCTGCAGCGGCTCGGCCAGCCTGCGATCATGGGGCAGCTGCTTGCCGGCATCCTGCTGGGACCCTCCGTGTTCGGGGCACTGCTGCCGGACCTCCAGCATCGGCTCTTTCCGGCGGCGCCCGAGCAGCGCGCGATGCTGCAAGCCGTCGCTCAGCTGGGCGTTCTGTTGCTGCTGGTGTTGACGGGCATGGAGGCCGATCTATCGGTGGTGCGCAACACACGGCGGGCCGCATTCAGCGTCTCCATCGCGGGAGTCGCGGTTCCTTTCATCTGCGGCTTCCTGTTGACACAGTGGCTGCCGGTGGGGTTGTTGCCGGACCCGGGCAAGCGTCTCGTGACGGCGCTGTTCATGGGTGTCGCACTGTCGATCTCGTCGGTGAAGATCGTCGCCCTGCTGGTGCGCGAGCTGGGATTCATCCGCCGCACGGTGGGGCAAGTGATCGTCGCGTCCGCCATCATCGATGACACCATCGGGTGGATCACCATCGCCATCGTCTTCGGCCTGGCGCGCCCCGGCGGCATCGATGCGCTCGGCGTAGCTCGCAGCGTGCTGGGCACTGCGCTGTTTCTCATACTGAGCTTCACCGTGGGCAGGCGGGTCGTCGGGACGCTGATCCGCTGGGCAAACGATGCCTTCGTGAGCGAGCTGCCCGTCGTTACGATGGCCCTCGTCATCATGGGCGCGATGGCCCTTCTGACCGCCGCTATCGGCGTCCACACAGTTCTGGGCGCGTTTGTCGCGGGAATTCTCATCGGCCAGACGCCCATTCGCGCCCGCCACATCGACGAGCAGCTCCGCGGGCTGGTCACCGCGCTTTTCATGCCCGTGTTCTTCGGAATGGCCGGCCTGTCCGCGGACTTGACCGTGCTCCGCCGGCCAGAGCTCCTCAGTCTCACCGCTCTGCTCGTTGCTGTCGCCAGCGTCGGCAAGTTCTCAGGCGCAATGCTCGGCGGCCGCCTTGGAGGGCTTACAGTGCCGGAGTCGCTGGCGGTTGGCTGCGGGATGAACGCTCGTGGCTCGACCGAGATCATCATCGCCACGGTGGGCCTGTCCATGGGCACACTGAACCAGACGCTGTTTACGGCCATTCTCACGATGGCCATGGTGACCACGCTGTCGAGGCCTCCCATGCTGCGTTGGTAATGCCGGAGACTGCAACCCCCCGCCGCGGAACAAAAGCGACTGCAGCGCGAAGCGGCCGAGCAGCAAGGATTCATTTCGCAAATCGAGCGCCTGCTCGTGGCCGTAGACGCCAGTCCGACCGGCCAGCTGGCCTCCCATCTGGTCGGGGTCCTGGCCGGTGTACGCGGAATCACGACCACTGCCATTCATCTCAACGAACAGCAGAGCGGGCACGCAGAGGGCCGTGCTGAGCGCACGGCCGAGGTACTCGCGTTAGCCGCCAAATCAGGTAGCAAGGCAGCTGAGCACAACAGTCCCGAAGGCGCAGTGGGCGACCCGGCCGATGTGAAGGTACGCGTTGCCGCGAGGTCCGCGCCTGAAGAGGAGATCGCGGCCGAGAAACGCAAGGGCTACGGAGCATTGGTGGTCGGTTGCGAGCCGCTGTCCGAGGGCACCGAATTCGATCCGCAGGTCACGCGAATGGCCCGGGAATTCGGTGAAGCGGTCATCCTGGTCAGTGCGCGCGGCACACACCGGCAGTCGCGGTCGTATCGTCCCCTGAATATTCTCGTTCCGGTGACGGGCACGCCGGTCTCCAGAGGAGGAGCCGAGCTCGCGGTGGCCCTGGCTGAAGGGTCACGAGGGCGCGTGACCGCCCTTTACATCGTCGGGAGCGGTTCGGAGCGCCGGCACGCCTGGGGCAGCCGCATCGTCGACGTACTCGCGCCCGCAGGCGCGGCGGCGGCGGCGATACGCGATATCGAAGAGCTGGGCAGGAGTTATGGCGTGACCGTGAATGGCCTGTCACGCAACGGCGGCTCGGCGGGAGAGCTGATCCTGCGCGAGATGCAGGCCGGCCGTTACGATCTCACCGTGTTGGGAGTCAGCCCGCGACCGGGTGAGCAGCTGTTCTTCGGCGACACCGCCGCGATGTTGCTCCGTGATGCACCCTCGTCTTTTGTGTTTCTCGCGAGCGAGCCCGCCTCCGGCGCAAGCGTCGCAGAGGGGACGTCTGCAACGAGCGCCTGACCCGTCAGAAGGTGACAGTCACTTTGAGAACGCCGGAAATGGGCTCGAGCGGGTGGACCTGAAAACCTGCGACACCCTCCGGCGGCTCCCCCGGAAGACGCGCGGTGTAATAGAAGGCCGACGAGTTGGCTTTGGTGTCGAGCAGGTTGTAGATGCTCGCCTGCAGCTTGACATGCTGCGTGAGCTTGTAGCCTGCGTCGAGATTGAATTCGCTGTAGCCCTGATCGCGCGGGAACTCATCACCGTCGCTGATCGGGTAGCTACCGAGCTTGCGCCACTGCAGGCCGCCGAACCACGGCCCCAGGTTGTCGAGCAGGACACCGAAGGAGCCGATGAAGCTCGGAGCGTTGGCAATGTAGGGGCCGCGCAGATCGTAGGCGGCCAGATCGCCGCGATAGCGGGCGCGGGAAAAAGCCAGGTCCGTATTGAGCTCGATCCACCGGAGCGGCCGATACTGGGCCGACAGCTCAATTCCTTCGCGGCGGCTCGGAGCACTCGCGCCATCCTGGCCGGCGTCGGCATCGTAGGTCAACTCGGAGTTGAACTCCTGCTGGAACAGCGCCAGCTGCATGGCAAGCCGGGGAACGATGTTGCTGCGGATACCGAGCTCCACTCCATGCGTGGGTGCGAGCAACGGCGTCGCGCCGGCGGTTCCAGGAACTCCCTCGATGGGCACGGTGCCGAACACGCCGCGCACGTCATCCGAATGGAATCCGCGCCCGGCGCTCAGGTACAACTCGGTGAGCGCGAACGGCCCGAAGATCAGGGTGCCCTTGGGTTGGAAGAGTGTCTCGTGGGTCGATCCCTGGAATCCCGTCGTCAGGCTCGCATCGCTGGCGCCGTAGTACTCTTCCCGCAGGCCCAGAACGGTCCGCAACCAGGGCGTCCAGCGCACCGTGGCCTGGAGGTACGGGCCGAGATCCAGCAGGTGGACGTTGTCTGCGTCACAGATGCCGCCGGCCATGGGCACCTGGAGCGCCGTACCATCGGCCTGTGCCACCGAGCAGTAATCCAACGGCACCCGGTGCAGCGTGTGCTTGCGGTCTACGTACTCGCTGTCATAGCGCAGCTGCACACCTGCAACCAGATCGTTGGTGATCGAGCCGAACGCCTGCGTGAGCGTGAAGGCCAGCTGGCCGCCGCCGGTCGAGCGGGCTTCGTTCTGCGCCTCCTGGTCGCCGTTGATCGGATCATCCAGGTCATGAGTGAAGTCATTCCACAGAGTCATGGTGCTGCGGATGAAATACGCGCTGGAGTCGAGGCTCCACCGATCTCCTCTCGTCGCATAGTGCAGGGACAGGCTGTAGCGCTGGGAGAGGCTGCCGTCGCTGGGATCCAGGGTCCCGTAGCGATCGATCAGACCCTCCTGGACGGCGCGCAGCGGCTGATCGGTCGTCATGTTGCCTGCGCCGTGAAACAACATGAGAGTCGCACTGTAACCATCCTTGTCATTGCCGTGGCTGTACCGGACCGTGCCGGCGATCTTGCGGAAGTCATCCGGGTGAGTGAACGGCCCATCGACATGGCCGTAGTAGAGCCCGGCGGCCACCCGGTCCTGGTCACTGATCGGCATCGTGCCGCCCGCAAAGACGTTGTAGACACCCAGGGTGCCGCCGGCCACGGCGACCTGGTCGGGGATCTCATTGGCAAGGCGGATGTGCGTCGAGGCCACCGAGCCGAAGTCGCCAATCTCGGCGTGGTACGGGCCCTTGGTGTAGTCCAGCCCGCTCATGAGCTCGGGCATCAGGAAATTGAGGTCGGAGTACCCCTGGCCATGGGCATTGGTCGGCCGATTGATCGGCATGTCGTCCACGAAGTTCGCGATATCGGTGCCGTGGTCGAGGTTGAAGCCGCGCGCCAGGTACTGGTTGGCTTTGCCTTCGCCCGAGTGCACCGTCACGACCAGCCCGGGTACGGTTTCCAGCAGTTGTCCCACGCGGTCAGCAGGTTCAGGCGCGAAGCCGTTATGGTCACCTCGGAGACACCGCTGGAGGTGTCCGGGGAATCCGCATCGCTATCGGCGTGCGCCAGAGTCACGTACGCAATGGCGACGACCGCACCCAGGCACAGCGCTCCGGCAAGGCGTTTCTGCTGCTGTATCACTCCCGGCCCGTATCGACAAAACGCGCGATCTTAGAAAAGACCTCCATGAAAAACAAAGATTTACGGTTATTCAGATGCGTTATCGGGGCCATTAACGTGCGGTAACGATGCAGATGTGGCGATGAACGGACGCAGGGGCCGCCGGCGTTGGGGCCGCCCGGGCGCGCGGGCGCGCCGCGAACGTCTTGACTCTGGACCTGCGTCCAGGGTCTAGGATGCTGCCGGTATGAGCGGGAGATCGACCATGGAGTCCTTGGGGATCGGCGCACTGGCGAAGCGGGGCGGCGTCGGCATCGACACGGTCCGGTACTACGAGCGCAGCGGGCTATTGTCCCCGAAGTCGCGGCTCGCCTCCGGGTACCGGCGGTATACCCCCGCCGAGGTGGCCCGCCTTCGCTTCATTCGGCGGGCGCAGGCCCTCGGCTTCACGTTGCACGAGATCCGTGAGCTGCTGACCCTGTCCAGTCGCCCCGACGTCGCGCGCGTGAAGCGAGCGGCAGAACAGAAGCTCGCCGACCTCGAGCAGCGAATGGCATCGCTCGAGCGTATCCGCCAGGGCTTGGTCAGCCTGATTGTTGCGTGCCCCGGCCGCGGCCGCGCGCAGGACTGCCCTATTCTCAATGCGCTGGGCAGCGAAGAGCCGCATGAGCGCTGAGCCGCTCACCATGCTCGATCCCGTGTGCGGAATGGCGGTATCCGGGCAGTCGGCGCATTCCGCCGAGTACTCCGGACAGCGCTATGTGTTCTGTTGTGCCGGCTGCCGCGAGCTGTTTCTCGCAGACCCCGACCGCTACCTCAGGCAAGCCGCCTCCCGGATGCCGGCTCACACCGTCGTGCCTGAAGTCACGGCGGCGGTCGCGCAAGAGGGCGCGACGTACACCTGCCCGATGCATCCGGAAATTCGGCGCGCAGCGCCCGGGGCTTGTCCGATCTGCGGCATGGCGCTGGAGCCATTGCAGCCGACGGCAAACCCTGACGGCAATCCAGAGCTGCGCGACATGACACGGCGATTCCGGGTGGGAGCCGCACTGGCTGTTCCGCTCGTTGCGTGGGAGATGTCTGCGCACGTGCCGGGGCTCAGCAGGCATGCCTCCCCGAGCCTCTCCGCGTGGCTGGAGTTTGCTCTGAGCACACCGGTGGTGCTATGGGCGGGTTGGCCATTCTTCGAGCGCGCGTGGGCCTCCCTGCGCAACCGCTCGCTCAACATGTTCACTCTCATCGCGTTGGGGACGGGCGCTGCGTACCTCTACAGCCTCGCAGGCACTCTCGCCCCAGGCGCCTTTCCGCTCTCGTTTCGAGGAGTGGACGGAGCCGTTCCGCTTTACTACGAGGCGGCCTGTGTCATTACCGTGCTCGTGCTGCTGGGCCAGATGCTCGAGCTGCGAGCCCGAGAGCACACCAGTGGAGCGATCCGGTCCCTTCTCACGCTCGCTCCAAAGACGGCCCGGAGACTGACTGCGGACGGTCACGAGGAGGAAGTGCCGCTGCAGAGCGTAAGACTCGGGGACCTCTTACGGATTCGCCCCGGAGATGCCGTTCCGGTCGATGGCACGGTGCTCGAAGGCACGAGCGCAATCGACGAATCGATGCTCACCGGTGAGTCGCTACCCGTTGCGAAGGCTTCCGGAGACCGGGTTATCGGCGGTACGCTCAACAGCGGGGGCTCACTGGTGATGCGGGCCGAGCGGGTGGGAGCCGAGACGCTGCTCGCACGCATCGTGCAAATGGTAGCCGATGCGCAGCGCACTCGTGCGCCCATCCAGCGGCTCGCAGACCTCGTCTCCGCCTGGTTCGTACCTGCTGTCATCGGCATCGCCGTGGTCGCCTTCGTAACCTGGCTCCTGTCGGCGCCAGCCCCCTCACTCCCTTTCGCACTCATCGCAGCCGTCTCGGTGCTCATCATCGCATGCCCCTGCGCACTCGGCCTCGCCACGCCGATGTCCATCATGGTGGGTGTCGGCAAGGGCGCGACGAGCGGCATTCTGATCAGGAATGGCGAGGCCCTCGAGCGATTCGAGCAAGTCGACACGCTCGTGTTGGATAAGACGGGTACTCTGACAGAGGGCCGGCCAAAGTTGATTGCCGCTGTCCCGGCGGCGGGATTTACGGAGCTGACCCTCCTGAGCCTGGCGGCCGGCGTGGAGCGTTCCAGCGAGCATCCGCTCGCGGCCGCGATCGTCGCCGGCGCACGCGAACGTGGGCTGATCATCGAGGCGGCGCGCGATTTTGTCTCCATCACGGGCAAGGGTGTGCAGGGCCTGGTCGCCGGCCGCCGGGTGGACGTCGGCAATGCGAAGCTCGCCAAAACCTCGTCAGCTCAGGGGCTGGAGGGTGCCGCGGAGGAGATGCGCAGCCGAGGCGCAACTGTCATGTACGTGGCCGTCGATGATCGCCCTGCCGGTATTCTGGCCGTGGCCGATCCCATCAAAGCCTCCGCACCTGTGGCATTGCAAGCACTCGGGAAAGATCGCGTGCGCATGGTCATGCTGACGGGTGACAACCGCAAAACGGCTGCCGCAGTCGCTGCCAAACTTGGTATCACGGAGATTGAAGCAGAAGTTCTTCCGGAGCAGAAAAGCGCAGTGATCCGACGTCTGATGAGCGAGGGGCGCGTTGTCGCGATGGCCGGCGATGGCGTGAACGACGCCCCGGCGCTCGCCGCGGCAGACGTGGGCATCGCGATGGGAACCGGCACGGCAGTGGCGATGGAAAGCGCGGGAGTGACTCTTGTAAAGGGGGACCTGGCTGGGATTGTGCGTGCCCGGCGACTGAGCCGCGCCACGATGCGCAACATCAGGCAGAACCTGGCGCTCGCTTTCATATACAACGTGCTGGGTATTCCGCTGGCCGCCGGTGTTCTCTATCCCGCCTTCGGGCTGCTCCTCAGTCCCATCGTGGCCGCCGCTGCGATGAGTTTGAGCTCACTATCGGTCATCGGCAACGCGCTGCGCCTGCGGCTCGCGAATGTGTGAGCGTCAGGCCTCGATGCCGATCTCGAGCGCGTGCAGCACCCGCGGTATTGCGTTATTGTCAGGGCTACGCAACCCTATGAACGACCGACGCATACGTCACATTGCCATCGTTGGAGGCGGCACCGCAGGCTGGATGGCGGCCGCCGCGCTCTCCAGGTCCCTCGCGGGATTGGGCTTGCAGATCCGGCTGATCGAGTCGCCCCAGATCGGCTCGGTCGGCGTCGGCGAAGCGACCATTCCGCCCATCATGGATTTCATCCGCCAGCTGGGCATTGCCGAGGATGAGCTGGTGCGCGAAGTGCAGGCCACCTACAAGCTCGGGATCGGCTATCGCGACTGGACCCGACCAGGGCACTTCTATTTCCACTCTTTCGGCCCAACGGCGTCGGGCATCGGCAGCATCCCCTTCCAAGCCTACTGGCTGAAAATGTTTCTGGAGGGACATGCCGGGCCGCTGGAGGACTACTCGATCCAGGCCGTCGCGGCCCTGGAGGGCCGGTTTACCCGTCCGGTGCACACTCCGAACACACCGCTCAACAAGCTGACCTACGCCCTGCATTTCGATGCATCCAGCTTCGCGCGCTACCTGCGCGGATTTGCCGAGGCCCGGGGCGTACAGCGAATCGAGGGGCACGTGCGCAGTGTCGCGCTCGAGCCATGCAACGGCAGCGTGGAATCCATCACTCTCGATGACGGCCGGGTGATTGCCGCCGATCTGTTCCTGGACTGCAGCGGCTTTCGCGGCTTGCTCATCCAGGAAGCGCTCGCGACCGGCTACGAGGACTGGAGCCACTGGCTGCCGTGTGATCGGGCGCTCGTCATACATAGCAAGCCGCCCGCGGCACTGCCCCCTTACACTCTGGTCACGGCTCGCGATGCGGGATGGCAATGGCGCATTCCACTACAACATCGATGTGGCAACGGCTACGTCTACAGCAGCGCGTTCATCGACGGCGCGGGCGCCGAGGCGACCTTGTTGGCGAATCTGGAAGGCCCCTCGATCGGCACACCGACTGCTCTGCGTTTCACGCCCGGGCGCCGTCACAGGGCATGGAGCAAAAACGTGGTCGCACTGGGACTGGCCGCCGGGTTTCTGGAGCCGCTGGAAGCGACCGGCATCTACCTGATCCAGCGTGGCATTGCCATGTTGCTGAGATTCTTTCCGGATCGGGATTTTGCGCAGGCGGATATCGACCGCTACAACCGTGTGCTGGAGCTCGAGTTCAGCCGCGTGCGCGACTTTCTCCTCATGCACTACACGCAGACCGAGCGCAGCGGAGCCTTCTGGGATCACTGCAGATCGATTCCACTGACGGACAGCCTGCTCGAGAAGATCGACCTGTTCCGCAGTCATGGGCGCATTTTGCGCGAGGACCCGGAGCTGTTCCCGCTCATGAGCTGGCTGTCGGTGATGGTGGGGCAGAACATCGTCCCGCGCCGCTACGACCCTCTGGTCGATAGCCTCGATCCGAACACGATCCATTGCAGGCTGAAAGCGCTGCGTGCGGATATCAAGCGCTGTGTTGCTTCCATGCCGGCGCACTGGGATTTCATCCGCAGCCAGTAGCTCGCGCGGCGCGGATGGGCATTCGGGGGGAAGGTATCTGTGATCCATTGCGTCTCGAAGCGGACACTCCGGCTCCGCCCCGCGGCGCTGACACTCGCAGTCTGCCTGCTGCAAGCGACCCGGAGCGCGGCCGCCGCCGCGCCCACGCACGGACTGTTCGACAGCGGTCCTGTCGGATTTACTGAAAAGCAGGCCGAGCGAGGTCAGGCCGCCTACGCGCAGAGCTGCGCCTCCTGTCATGGTCGGCATTTGAACGACGGTCAGTTTGGGCCGCCCGTGAAGGGCGCGGCATTCCGAGCTCACTGGAGCAGCCAGTCGTCCGAGGCACTGCGATCCGTCATCGTCCAAAGGATGCCGCCGGCAAGCCCTGGCAGTCTGGACAGCAGTACCTACAGCGACATCGAGGCTTACCTGCTACAGCAGAACGGCGACAACGCCGGTACCCACGAGCTCGTTGCCTCCGACGCTCCCGCGGCTCCGACACGCGGCGCGGCCGGCCCCAGGGTCAGCCCGGCTGTGCGCACCTCCAGCGCCTCGCGCATCGACAACCAGGATTCCGTCTATCACGCGGCAATCGCCGCACAACAGGGTCTCCTGGCGCGACTGACGCCGGTCTCCGACGAGTTGCTGCGCAGTCCTCCCGCAGCCGACTGGCTGATGTGGCGCGGAACCTACGCCACGCAGAGTTACAGCCCCCTGAAGCAGATCGACAAGAGCACCGTCCGCAATCTGGGCGTCGCCTGGACACTGGCGTTGCCGCCCAGCGCCAACGAAGCCGCGCCATTGATCCATGGCGGCGTGCTGTTCATCGAGAGCGCCCATACCGTCGAGGCGGTCAACGGTGCCGACGGCACGATCCTCTGGCAGTACATCCGCCCTCTGCCCCAAGCTCTGGAGAACGGTCGCGAAGCACGCATGAAGGGACTCGCCATCTATGGCGATACGCTGTATGCCCCGACGGCGGACGGGCACATCGTTGCGCTGGACGTCAAGACCGGCCGTCTTCGTTGGGACCACGCTGTCGTTGCGGCCGAACAGGGCGCCCGTCCCGGCCTGATCGACGGCGCCTACTTTCACATCTCCGGCGGCCCTCTGGTCGCTCGCGGCAAGGTGATCGTCGGCGTCAGCTTGGGGATCGACACGGGCGGGGGTGACTGGATAGTCGCGCTGAATGCGGTCACCGGTCATGAGGAGTGGCGCTTCGACACGATCGCGCGCCCGGGTCAGCCCGGCGGCGACAGCTGGAACGGCGCTCCTGTCAACGAGCGCTATGGTGCGGGAGTCTGGTCGATCGGCAGCTACGACCCGGACCTGAACCTGCTCTATTTCGGAACTGGCAACACCTATGATGTCGGCACACTGTTGCTGCCCCGCAAGGGCCGGCACCTGTCGAACAACGATGCGCTCTACACGGACTCGACGGTCGCGCTCGATGCGGATACGGGCAAGCTCGCCTGGTACTACCAGCACATGAACCGCGATGTGTGGGATCTGGATTGGGTGTTCGAGCGTTCGCTGCTCACCCTGTCCATCGATGGTAAGCCGACGAAGCTGGTGGTCACGGGCGGCAAGAGTGCGATCTTCGATGCTGTGCGCGCTGTCGACGGCCGGTATGAGTTCTCGAAGGATCTGGGCGTGCAGAACCTGGTGGCCCGCATCGACCCGAATACAGGCCGCAAGATCATCAAACCTGAGCTCGAGCCCGAGGCAGGCCGGACGGATCTCATCTGCCCCGTGGCTTCGGGCGCACGCAACTGGCCCACGACGGCGCTCGATCCCGTGTCCGACTACCTCTATGTACCGCTTGCCATCAACTACTGCATGGACTACAGCTGGGAGGCGCGCGATGCCGCACAGGTTGCCGCGGGCGGCGATGACCTCCGGCTGCGCGGACGTCCGCGGCCCGGTAACGATGGTAACTTTGGCCGAATCGATGCCATCGACCTCCGCACCCGGCGCCGAGTCTGGTCGCATCCGCAGCGTGCACCCATGGCATCCTCGCTGCTCGCCACCGCCGGCGGCCTGCTGTTCAGCGGTGCGCGCGATCGCGAGTTCCGGGCCTTCGACTCGGCTACCGGCCAGACATTGTGGCACGTACGCCTCAACGCATCGCCGAGCTCTTCGCCGGCAACTTATAGTGTCGATGGCGAGCAATACGTGGTTGTCGTGGCCGGCGGAGGTGGGGCATTCGACGCCGGTACCCGGAGCCTGACGCCCGAGATCATCGACCCACCCGGGGGAACCACGGTGTGGGCGTTCAAGCTGGATATCCATTAATCAGCAGAGGCACCGCTCAAGTGCGACTCCATCCCACCGGCAAATTCGACAATCACGCCTGCCCCACTCGGTTTATCGAGGTGCAGCCGCTCGCCGCCGCGATGGGTGCCGAAATCCGCGGCGTCGATGCCACGCGAATCACGGCAGACCAGTTCGCCGAGGTGCGTGAAGCCTTGTTCAGGCACAAGATGATCTTCTTGCGCAACCAGAAGCTCACGCACGCGCAGCACGAGAGCTTCGCCCGGGGATTCGGCGACTTTGCCGAGGACGCCTATACCTCAGGGGTTCCGGGGCATCGCAACGTGCACCCGCTCATCAAAGAAGCCGACGACAAGTCGAAAATGGTGTTTGGAGAAGGATGGCATACCGACTCCCCCTTCCTGCCCAAGCCCCCCGCGATTACCATCCTGCGCTCGGTTCAGGTTCCGCCCTTCGGCGGGGATACCATCTGGGCGAATTCGGCGCTCGCGTACCAGATGCTGAGCGACACGTACAAGCGCATCGTCGCGGGGCTGAAGGTGCACTTCTCCTTGCGCGACGTGCTGCGGTCCGCTCAGGAAGCCGTGGAGCTGAATGACAGCCCGATCGGCAGGCTGGCGGCCACGCGCAATGCAGACAAGCTCTCCGATGACCTGCTGCGCAAGATTCGTGGCAGCATTCACCCCATGGTGCGCCACCATCCCGTCACCGGCGAGGAGGCGCTCTACACGGATGGCGCCTACGCGATCGGCATCGAGGGTATGACGAACGAGGAGGCCGCGCCCATTCTGACATTCCTGGCCGAACACATCGTGCAACACGCCTTTACGTGCCGGTTGCGTTGGGAGCCGGACATGCTGGTCGCGTGGGACAATCGCCTCTGCCTGCATCAGGCATTCAACGATTACCAGGGCTATCGCCGCGAGATGTATCGGGTGACCGTCGCGGGAGAAACGCCGAGCTGATCGCTCACGGCTTGCGGGCACTCGCTGTGGAATAATGCGCGTGGCTCGCGGACGAATGGATCGCCGTGAAGCCGGCGCCCGGGAGAATCCGGCGCATCTCGTGAACGGATGTCCCAGATCAGGCAATCCTGACAGCCGGGGAACTCCACGATAGCGGGGTTCCGCTCATTCGCGCGCGCCCACACGGAAGCTCGGGTTCTGGAGCAGAGCTCGACCGTAGATCTCGCCAGCCCCGTCCATATCCAGGACCGCGTGCTGCGTCATCGCATGAACGTCGCGAAAATGCCTCTGCAGGGGATTGTTCTCGTAAAGAATCCTCCCGCCGCTTCCCCGGTACAACCGGCGCACGGCGCGCCCACACGAGTCGATGACGAAGGGGACGTCATACGAGATTCGCTCGGCCGTTCCGGGAAGCAACGGACTGCCTTTGCGCGCGGCCCGATCGAGCGCAGCGACATCGCGTCGGAATACCAGCCGCGCGGCATCGATCTCGGCCGCGGCCAGTGCAGCCCGCAGCGCCGAGCCGGCGTTGGTCCGGAAGCCCCGGCCCGTGAAGCGATTGAGCCGCGCCGCGGTGTATTCGCGAAATCCCTCGAGCATCGCCATGGCCGTCCCCAGCGCCGCCGGCGCAAAAGCCGAGATGAATAGCGACTCCCACGGCAATCGGTAAAATGGGCTCGCGTGCAGGGCAAGCCCTGGCGCGCTCCCCTCCCGCACCGTCCTCAACAGCAGCGCACGACGGTTCGGGACGAACACCTCGCGCAGCTCCACTGACTTGCTGCCCGACCCGCGCAGCCCGCAAACGTGCCAGTCATCGATCAGCAGCACCTCGGAGGCGCGCACGAAGCACAGAAAGTACTCGCCCGGCGCAGCTTCGGCCTTGAGAGTCGCCCCGAGCATGATCCAGGAAGCGTGGTCCACGCCACTCGAGAATCCCCACTTCCCGGCAAGCCGAAAACCGCCGGCTGCGCTCGTCAGCGCTCCAGTCGGTGCTACGGAGGAGCTCAGTACGACATCGGGGCCGTCGGCAAAGATCTCGTCCTGCCCACCCTTCTCGAGCCAACATACGGCGATGTTGTGAATTGCAAGGAGCGCGCCAACCCATGCCGTGGAGGCGCAGCCCACACCGACCTCCACTATCGCGTCGAGAACCTCCGCCAGCGTTCGCTCGTCCCCTCCATAGGCTCGTGGCACGAACGCGCGCAACAGCCCGCAGTCCCGCAGATCGGCGATAGTCTCCGCCGGCAGCCTTCTCTGCCTTTCAGCGAGGTCCGCGCGCTCCCTGAGCAGCGGGACGAGATCGGAGACCGCCCGCCTGAAGGCCCACGAGGTATCGGCCGTCATCAAGGACTCCCTTGTCCGCACAGTGCGCATCCCCGGCGCATCTGTCACAGCATGTCGTCGCAGCTCATATTCCAGCTGCATTCCTCTAGATGTCCAGCACGACCCCGTAGTCGCGCACCCAGGTGCCAATCGACCTGACACGCTCCAGTGCCACACGCTCTCCCAGAGAACTGCTGGCGCGCATCGGTCGCGAGAGCCGCGCCGCGACGGCTCGAACGTTCCAGAGTCCTGCCGCGGGGTGTGAAGTGTCGGCAAGCAGCGCTGCAACGTCCTCGCGCAGCAGTCTCTCATATGCGGGATCCTGAACCGCCGGGTAGGCGGACTTCTCACGCGCCAGAATCGATTGCGGCAACAAATGAGCCGTGGCCGCGCGCAACAGGCTCTTCGGCCGACCATCAAACGACTTCAGGCGCCACGGGATGTTGAATACGTACTCCACGAGGCGGTGATCGCAGTACGGCACACGCACCTCCACCCCCACGGCCATGCTCATCCGGTCCTTTCGGTCCAACATGAATTGCAGCAGGCGCGTCAGGTGCAGAAAGCACACCTCGCGCATGCGCCGCTCGTCAGCATCGTCGTCGGCGTGCGCCGGCACTTCGCCGAGCGCCTGTGCATAGCTGTCCTCCTGGTACTGCCTGAGATTGAGCCTTGCGAGCACGTCGCGCGAGAGCATTTCCGCCCCGCCGCCCGAAATCGACCACCAGGGGAAGGAACCTGGGCGCGCGGCGTTCCGGTCGTAGAACCAGCTGTACCCGCCGAACACCTCATCGGCCGCCTCCCCGGACAACGCAACCGAAGAAGTGGCTTTGATGGCCTCGAACAACCGGTAGAGTGAGGCATACATGTCACCTGAGGCACTCAGGGGAAAGTCGCTGGCGCGCACCACCGCGCGCTGCAGCTGCGGCTCCACGAGGTCCTCGCTGCTGAGCACGATGTCCGCATGAGCGCAGCCGGTATGCGCCACGAAATCCCGCACGTAGGGCGAGTCAGCCGAGGTGTGCAGCGCATCGGGCATGAATCGCGCTTCGCTCCCGGGGAAGTCGACAGAAAAGGACCGCAGCATTCCACCGGTCGCGCGCAGTCCCAGCGCCGTGATCGCCGCAGAGTCGAGCCCACCCGACAGCAGGCTGCATAGTGGCACGTCGCTGACGAGCTGCCGCGCCACGATATCTTCCAACAGTCCGCGGATCGTACCGATGGTCCGGGGTAGATCGTGCTCGTGATCGGCCGCGGCGAGTTTCCAATACTGCCGCTTCGCCAGGCCGTTCCGGGTCACCTGCACGATCTGTCCGGGACGCACCTCCGACATCCCGGCATACACGGTCCGCTCGGGGTTCTTGACGAGCAGCAGCATCTCGCACATGCCGTCGCGATTCACGCGGGGTTGCGCTTCTGGATGCGCCAGGATGGCCTTCGGCTCGGACCCGAAGAGCACGCCATCACGGGTCGTGCGGTAGAACAGCGGCTTGATGCCCAGGCGATCGCGAACGAGCAGCAATTCCTCGGTACGGCAATCCCAGATTGCGAAAGCGAACATGCCGTTGAGCCGCTCGGCGACTTGTGGGCCCCACTCCAGGTAGCCGCGCAGGACTACCTCGGTGTCGCTGCGGGTCCGGAACACGTGCCCACGCAAGGCCAGGTCGGCCCGCAACTCGGTGAAGTTATAGACTTCTCCCGTATAGACGAGAGTCGCCAGGATCCGATCCGCGTCGCGTGCCATCATGGGCTGCGCACCGCCGACGAGATCGATGATCGCCAGACGACGATGTCCGAGACCGACATGCCCTTCGACCCAGGCCCCGCCGGCGTCCGGGCCTCGCCGGCACAGGGTTTGGGTCATGGCGTCGATGACATCGGCATGCCGGCGCAGGTCGCGCTCGTAGCTGACCCATCCAGCCATGCCACACACGTCGCACTACCTCGGCAGGGTATTCCGGGGCACTCGCGGCGGCTAGAAGTCCCGGCCGGCCTGCCAGTGCTGCTGGTGAAGCGTATCGTGAAAAAATATGCCCGCAGGATACTTGTCGTATTCCGCTGACGATATTTTCAGCGCCCGCTCGCACGCCACTCGCGCGCTGTAGATCTCCTCCAGTTCCGCGATCCTCGGCTCGCCTGCCCGGGCCGCTGCCGACAGCCACGCATACACCCGGGAAATCCAGGGAACCCCGTACACTTCCTCGACCGGGCCCGTGCAGCGGTGACGATGCAGATCCTTTGTGAGAAAGGCATCGACTGCGTGCTCATCCAGCGGCCGCAGCGGAACACCGAGCACCTGAGCCGCGCGCCCCACCTCGGCGCGCCAGTCGCTCAACAGGTTCGGATACTCGACGAACACGCGCGCGTAGTTGCGGGAGTTGCGCTCCGCCAGCAGATTGTATTTCAGCCACAGCGCGTACATCAGCACGGGACTGTGGCCGAAGGCGACCATCGAGGCGACCACCTCCTGGGGCTCCCGCACCGCGATCACTACCTTCACCGCATATGACTCTGCGATCGCGGCTTCCGCCCACAGACTCAGCAACAGGGTGATGCGCAGATCCTTGATGAGGACGATATCCGCCCCCGGCGCGCACTCGAGCAGAAATTTGCGCGCGCGCCGCAAAAATTCCGCCCGACGGGACGGATCGGCTGCGGTCTCCTCCGCCGCGCCCGCGAGCATCGGATCGAAGGGCGTCGTGCGATTCTTCATGAGATACAAGTCGTTCATCTTCAACGACTCAACCGGCTCCCATTCACCGCGCGGATTCCTATCGGTGGCACCCAAGAGCACTTCCGGCAGCTCGCAGCCGCACAGCGACAGCACCCGTGTCAGCGCAGACGTGCCAGACCGCATCATTCCGACGACGAATACAACGGTTCTTGCGGTCATAGTCTCTCTTTCGGGAGCCCAGGGCGGACCACCTGCCGAACCACACGCTACCCTGGCCCCGGGGTCGCAGAATTTCTCCACAACGTCGGCCGCACAGTCAACACGCGCCGCCGCACCATTTATCGGCGCCTGCAGACGAATCTCTCCACGAAACAGATTCTTACGCATTTGCGTGCAGCAACGTCGAAGCCGGCCCACCCCCGCAGGGCGGGGAAATCGCCCGCGCCCGGGCAAACCGGGAGTGCCTTGACGCTGCTGACTCAGCGCCTGGAAACTCGAACGGCCCATTGCGAGGCAAGGTGGTGGGAGACTCACCGATGGTCGACGCACGGGACGCGGACGCGTCGACGCTGGATGAGGACACACCCGTCTATCTCAAGCGGGGTGTGAAGATAGAGCCCCTGGTGTGCGGCTGGCTCGCCTGGGGACACCTGCTCGCGCCCGTCCAGGCAGCGATGAACTTCACGTACCGCTACCTGCCGCTGCTGCAGTCGTTCGTCACCAATTCACAGGTTCACATCGCCGCCACCCAGGACCCGCGGCTGATGGGAGGGCCATTTGTGCACCTGCCGCGCGACGCGATTCCTCTGGTACGCGAGCTCGTGGCGGTGACCCGCAGCCGCCTCGGGCGCCTGCTGCGGCTCGCAGAAGACATCAAAGCGTTCGATTCGGTCCTGCAGAGTGAGGCCAAGGGAGCGACACTGAACGCCCTGTATGCGCGGGTGCCGGGCTCGCTCGCAGGCCTGATCGAGCTGACGTATGACATCAACAGTCATCCGCGCATACGGTTCCTGGAGGAACTGCTGTACGCCGAGTACGGAGGCGATCTCCGGCAGGGTATCCAGCAGCTCTGCATCACGGACGGTTCGGAGTCGCAGCGCCGCTTCTTCATGAGCACTCCGCGTGTACCGTGCACGGAAGCTCTGACAATCGACATGGCCTATGCGAACCCTGCCGTCGCAACGCTGACAAGCATGCAGCTCGAGCCGCTCCCGCTGCGCGCGCTGGCCGAGAGTCTTGGGCTACCGCAGATTCACGCGCCGTACCGGCGCTTCTTCACCCGCTCACCGCCGCCGCGCAACACGCCCAACTACTCGGGCGATGGGGTGCGAATACGCTACTTTGGCCACGCCTGCGTGTTGATCCAGACACCCAGGGTCAGCGTGCTGGTCGACCCCACCTTCGCCACGGACCCTGGAGATCCCGGTTGCGGCTGCCCGAGGTTCACCATTCACGATCTGCCCGATCGCATCGACTACGTGGCGCTGAGCCACTGTCACGCGGATCACTTCTGCCCGGAGGCACTGTTGCAGCTGCGCGGGCGCGTCGGAAAGGTCATCGTGCCGTTGAGTCACCGCGGCAGCATCACGGACCCGTCCATGCAGCTCATGCTGGCCGAGCTGGGATTCCCGGACGTGCAGTCGCTGGGTCAATTCGACAGCGTGGCTTTCACTGGCGGCAGATTGACGAGCATCCCCTTCCCCGGCGAGCACTCCGATCT
>CAZLYG010000008.1:0-19403 GCA_964563075.1 uncultured Steroidobacteraceae bacterium
CCCATTCCCTCTCGCGTTGTCGCCGGGCTCACACGCTCGCTGTCGCGGCTGCAGGTTTCAGCGATACTCGCCGGCCAGCTCTGGATGCTGGACGAGGCGGCGAGCAACCTGAACGACGTGCGCGCAGCCCTGTCGCGGCGCGACTTCGCGGCGGCGCGGGAGGCGGCGCTGCTGTTGTCGTTCGTATTCGAGCCGCGCGCGTGCCAGGCCATCGTTCCCCTGCTCGATGAGCTGCCGCATCATCTGGGGGGCCCGCAGAATGCTGCGGTGCCGCAATCCCGACAGGTGATCGCGGGCCAAGCGGAGCGTCCGCAATGGATCGGGTCCCTGGCGGATCTGCGGCGCATCGATGAACTGTTGAGGAGCATCGGCCCGGCTGGCGGCCGTCGACGCCCGGGGCCGTAACCTTCCCGCCGGTCGCCGGTATCACAGGGTAATGAGCGTGAACGACGAAGCCCTGATGTCTGCGGTCCGCGAGGGGGACCTGGCCCAGCTGGGGCCGCTTTTCGAGCGCTATCACGTACCCCTGTTCGATTTCCTGAGCCGCATGACGGGCCAACGGCACGTGGCCGAGGACCTGGTGCAGGAGGTGTTCCTGCGGGTTTTGAAGTATCGCGCTACCTATCGCGAAGGCGCCCGTTTCGGAACGTGGATCTACAGCATCGCTCGCAACGTGCGCGCCGACCACTACAGCAGACGGGACGCGGCAGTGCCACTTTCCAACGAGGCGCTCGATGCTCCGGACGAAGCGCCCGGACCGGAAGGCGAGACGGAGACCGAGAGCGAGTCAGGTCGCCTGCGCGCGGCGCTCATGAAACTGCGCGCGGACCGGCGCGAATTGCTGATCCTGGCGCGCTACCAGTGTTTGAAGCACGAGACGATCGCGGAGCTGCTCGGAATCGACACCGGCACCGTGAAAGTCCGCGTTCATCGGGCATTGAAGGAGCTGCGCGAAATTTTTCTGCAAATGGCGGAGAGGCCGTCATGCGATGTAAAGACATCTCAGCGCAACTTGCTGATTATCTAGCGGGCTCGCTCGAGCAAAACGAGCGCGAGGCGCTCGAGGCCCACGTGCGGTCATGCACGGCATGCCGGGAGGAGCTCGACCAGGCCTCTCACACCTGGCAGTTGCTCGGTGACATTCCAAGTGATGCTACGGACTCAAGCGGGATGCGGGCGCGGTTCGACGCGATGCTGGCGGATGCGGTGCGCGAGCAGGAGCAAACCGCCGCGTCTCCCGCCAAGCCGGCGCAAACCGCCGCGGCCCCCGCCGAGCCGGCGCTGCCCCTCGCACGCAGAGCCCGAGACGCGCGGGTCACTCCCCGTGGGCGCATTAGCGAATGGATGCGCCGCTCCCTCGGCGTACAACCGCTGCTGCAGGGCTGCGCCGCGTTGCTCGTACTGCTCGTAGGCATTCAGATCGGCCGCGGCGTCAAGCCGCCGCCCTCTCCAGAAGTCCACGAGCTCAGCCAGGAGGTGCGCGATCTGCGGCAGATGGTGACGCTGTCGCTGCTGCAACAGCAATCGGCAAGCGAGCGTCTCAAAGGGGTGAGCTGGAGCAGCCAGCTCGAACGTCCGGGAGATGAAGTGGTCAGCGCGCTGATCGACACATTGATGCATGACACGAATGTCAACGTGCGCCTGGCCAGCATTGACGCCCTGAAGCGGTTCGCCGACCGCGACGCCGTGAGAACCGCGGCCGTCGAGGGATTGGACACTCAGAAATCACCGCTCGTGCAGATGGCGTTGATCGACTTCGTCGTGGAAACGAGGGAGCACTCGGCGCTCGACGCACTGCGCAAGCTCGCCAGCGACAGCACGGTGAACGAATCCGTGCGCACACGAGCGGCCTGGGGCATTGATCATCTGGGAGCACGAGCATGAAAATCGCAGGCGCCGGCGCCGCTGTCTGCAGCGTTCTCCTCGGTGTGAGCACAGCGCAAGCACAGGAGCGCACCGAGCACTCTTCGATGAAGCAGACCCTGCACTTTGCAGGAGCCGGAGCTCACACCCTGGAGCTGAGGGCCATCACAGGCGCGATCAGGATCGAGGCCTACGATGGCCGTGACGTGGAGATGGAGGTCGAGCGGACCGTCACCGCCACCAGTGAGGATGCTCTGCGAGCCGCCGATCGGGAGGTGATCCTGAATACTTCCGAGAACGCTGCCCTCGTGAGCGCGATCGTCCGGGCCCGGAACGAGGGTACCTGCGGTGAGGAGCTCCACGATGGCCCGTGGTATCGACCCGACCCGGGTTATCGCGTCCGTCTTGACTTCACGGTCCGCGTACCTGCCGATACGCGCCTCCAGCTCTGCACCGTCAACAGAGGCGACGTGACCGTCACGGGAGTTCACGCAGACTTCTCAGTGCACAGCGTCAATGGTCCTATCACCATGACTGACGTTGCCGGTGCGGGTGAGGCCATCACTGTGAACGGGTCGGTGAATGTCTGGTTCGTGTCAGCCCCACAGGCAGCATCGCTCTTCAAAACAATCAACGGCAACGTGGTCGTGAGCTTTCCGGATCGCCTCGCAGCCGACCTGCGCATGAAGAGCTTCAACGGCGGTCTCTACACGGATTTCGACGTGCAACGATTGCCGGCGGAGCCGCTGCATGCCGTGGAGAAGCGCGGCGGTATGTCCGTCTACCGCACCAACGGGTTTACCGCGGTGCGCGTCGGAAGCGGCGGTCCCGAACTGACACTGGACACCTTGAACGGAGACGTGCGCGTGCTGCGCCGCTCCCAATGACACAGGATAGAACCATGGACCTCAGGATTTTGACGAGACTCTGGCTGGGGGCGAGCGTGATCGCGCTGTGTGCAGGCGCGACTTCGCCGCCGCCGGCCCCTGCGGCATCCACACAGGATGCCGAGCGCACCACCGTATCTTTCAGCGACCCCTCGCGCCCGGGTGTGCTGCACGTCGCGCTCGTGATGGGCAACATCGTCGTCAAAGGCGCCGACGTCAAAGAGGTGACGATCGAAGCCCATACCCACAGCGGCGGCCCCGGACGCTTTCCGGGTCCTGAGCACTGGCATTTTCGTGGCCCGGGGCCGGGGCGAGCCGAGGATCCTGAAGAGGAGGCCCGAGGTTTGCGACGGCTGACGCAGCAGCCCTCCCTCGATGTGGAGGAGCAGGACAACCGGATGTCCGTCGGGTCGCCCAATCCCGGCCGCCCGGCCGATCTGGAGATCCAGGTCCCCAGGCGCACGAACCTGGAGCTGTCCACCGTCAACGACGGGGACATTCGCGTCGAGGGCGTCGACGGTGAGCTGGAAATAGGCAACGTCAATGGTGCGATAACACTGACGGCTGTGGGCGGCTCCGTCGTCGCACACACCGTCAACGGCAAGGTGACAGCGACACTTGCGCGAGTATCTCCCCAGAAACCAATGGCCTTCACTTCACTGAACGGCACGGTGGATGTCACGCTGCCAGCGGCAGCCAAGGCCAATCTGAAGTTGCGAACGGATAACGGCAGCGCGTTCACGGACTTCGATCTGCACACGCTGCCCGCGCCCTCCTCCGACGTTGTGGAAGATACGCGCCAATCGGGCGGTCGTTACCGCCTCAATGTGAACAAGGTGATCTACGGCACGATCAATGGCGGCGGCCCGGAGATCGAGGTGCGGACGTTCAACGGCAACATCTACGTGCGCAAGAGCAGCTGAGAGAGCCCCTTTTCGGTCCGCCGTGCGACCGGTGTGCGACGCGCTCGACTATGTCAAGAACGCCGCAGCGGCGCAGGCGTCGCTTGTGATGCAGTCCCGGCCCTCGGCCCCGGCAAGCGCTACATTCGCGACAGCGCGCCCGAGGAGTGACCCGTCGGTGTTGAAGAAAATCGCTGTGAACCAGCTCACAGTCGGCATGTTCGTGCATGGCTTCGAGGAGAGCTGGCTGAAGCATCCCTTCTGGCGCAACCGCTTCCTCATCAAGGACGCCGCCACACTGCGCGAGATTCAAACCAGCGGCGTCAAGCAGTGCCTGATCGATATCTCCCAGGGCGAGGACGTGGCCCCACAGCAGGGGCAGGCGCCCGCTCCCACCTCGGAAGAGCCCGTAGCAGAAGCGGTCCCACGCCCGCGCGTACAGCTGTCCGACGAATTACAGCGCGCCGCGCAATTGCGCGCGCGCTCGGCCGCGACCATGCGTCAAATGTTCTCCGAGGCGCGCCTCGGCAACGCGATCGAGCCTTCCGTCTGCGCGCCGCTCGTAGATGACGTGGTGGAATCGATCAATCGCCACCCGGACGCACTGCTGAGCCTCGCCCGTCTCAAGAGCGCCGACGAATACACCTATATGCACTCGGTCGCCGTGTGCGCACTGATGGTCGCTCTCGGACGGCAGCTGGGTTTCGACGGCGCTCAGTGCCGTGAGGCGGGCATGGCAGGAATGCTGCACGACCTCGGCAAAGCCGCGATGCCTCAGGATGTGCTGAACAAACCCGGGAAACTGACTCCGGAGGAGTTCGAGCTGATCAAGCAGCATCCGGTGCGCGGCTACGAGATGCTGCGTGCGGGAGGTGCTGTAAGCGAAGCGGTGATGGATGTCTGCCATCACCACCACGAGCGTTATGACGGCACAGGCTATCCCGACGGGCTTGCCGGCGAGCAGATTTCATTGCTGGCCCGCATGGGCGCCGTGTGCGATGTCTACGACGCCGTGACCTCCGACCGGCCCTACAAGGCCGGGTGGGATCCGGCGCACTCGCTGGCGCAGATGGCGAGCTGGAAAGGGCACTTCGATCAGGCCGTCTTTCAGATGTTCGTCAAGAGCATCGGCATCTATCCGACGGGCTCGCTCGTACGGATGCGCTCCGGGCGGCTGGCAGTCGTGCTGGAGCAGAACGCCGGCGCGCTTACCAAGCCTCGCGTGAAGCTGTTCTTCTCCACCAAGGCCGGCTTGCCGCTGAAGCCCCAGATACTGGACCTCGCCGCCGCACACGCGACGGATCAGATCGAAGCACGCGAGGCGCCCGAGAAGTGGAACTTCCCTTACCTGAGGGAGCTATGGGACGCCGACACGGCGCTCAAACAGGCGTGAGCCGCCGCGCCCTACTCACGCGTCAGGCCAAAACACGATATTCACCTGGCAGAGCCGAGGCTGAACGGCCATTCACCGCGGATGGCGGCACGGGCCTTGCTCATGACCCCCATCGCCACAGCGGCCTCGCGAGTATTCACGGGCCTCGCCAACATTCACGGCCTCGCGAGCCACTCCGTGGCGAGGCGCACCCACATCGAAGCTCCGACGGGCAGCAACTCGTCGTTGAAGTCATAGCTTGGGTTGTGCAACAGGCAAGGGCCGCCGCCGTGTCCGGTGGGCCGGTGCGTGCCGTCGCCGTTGCCGATGATGAAATAACACCCTGGCTTGCGCAGCAGGAAGAAGCTGAAATCCTCCGCGCCCATGGTAGGCTCGAACTCCTGCACGTGCTCGGGGCCGACCAGATCGCTGAGCACCCGGCGCGCAAACTGCGCCTCTTTCGTGGGATTGACCGTCGGCGGATAGTTGCGCCTGAAGGCAAGCTCGCAGCCCGCCGCGAAGGCCCTGCAGGTGGCCTCCGAGATCTCCCGCATACGCCGCTCGATCATGTCGAGCACTTCCACTGAGAAGGTGCGCACCGTGCCACGCAGCTCGCACTTCTCCGGGATCACGTTGGTAGCTTCACCGGCGTGGATCATCGTGACGGAGATCACTCCCGCATCGATCGGCCGTTGATTGCGCGACACGATTGTCTGGAATGCCTGCACCAGCTGACAGGCGACAGGAATCGGGTCGATGGCATTGTGAGGCATGGCGGCGTGCGCGCCCTTGCCATGAATGGTGATCGTGAAATCGTTGCTCGAGGCGAAGGACGGGCCGGCGTTGACCGCAAACTGCCCTGCCTCCAGTCCCGGCCAGTTGTGCACGCCGAAGATCGCCTCCATCGGAAACCGCTCGAACAGACCGTCCTCGAGCATCGCGCGAGCCCCGGCGCCACCCTCCTCGGCAGGCTGAAAGATCAGATAAACCGTCCCGGCAAAGTTGCGACTCTCCGACAACAGCTTGGCAGCGCCAAGCAGCATCGCCATGTGCCCATCGTGGCCGCACGCGTGCATGGTCCCTCGGTTCACGCTTGCGTGTGCGAAGGTGTTGCGCTCTGTGATGGGCAGTGCATCCATATCCGCACGCAGCCCGACCGCACGAGCGGAGCTTGCACCTTGCAGCACTCCGACTACTCCGGTCCGCCCGATCCCGCGGTGCACAGGAATACCCCAACCGGTGAGCGTGCTCGCGATCAGATCGGAGGTCCGTTGCTCCCCGTAACCCAACTCGGGATGTGCGTGCAGGTCGCGTCGTAGCGCCCGCAGCGCGTCCAGATCCTCTGCGCTCATCGGCAACGGCATCTCAGATCCTCTCCAAAGCCAGGGAATCCACAGCGCCGGCCGCTTTCGCGGTCAGCAGGCTCACCCCACCTGCAAGGGCGAAGTTCAGGCACAGTGCCACGAAGCCCGCACTCACTCCAAACAGGGGATCCCGGTGAGCGAGCATCAGCCAGGCGGCAGTGCCGACTCCGGCGATCATGCCGCAAAACACCCCTGCCGGGGTGACACGGCGCCAATAGATCCCCAGCACCACGCCCGGGAAAAACTGCGCCACTCCGGAATACCCCATCAGCAGCAGCGATACCAGCGTGCTGGAGCTGAAGATTCCCAGCAAGAGGCTGATCAGCCCGAGCACGGCCACCATGACCCGCGCGAGCCTGGCCACCTGTTCATCGCTCATCGCCGGCGCGAGCACGGGGCGGACGAGGTTCTTCGCAAACAGTGTGGCGGCAGTGAGGATGAAGATCGATGCCGGCACCATCGCTGTCAGGGCCCCTGCCCCGCCGATAAGGCCCAGCAGCCACGGCGGAAAAGTGCTGCGCACGACGGTCAGCATCGCCAGGTCCCCGTCCTTCAGACCCGGCACGAGCAGCACTGAGGCGAAGCCCGCGAAGAAGATGAACGCCAGTGTCAGCGTGTAGAGCGGCATGACGACGGCGTTGCGGCGCAGTGTATCGGCACTTCGCGCCGTGAACATGGACCCGAAGGCGTGCGGCCACATGTAAAAGCCCGCCGAGGTCATCAACACCGTGGAGACGTACCACGCATGACCTTGACTGCGCGTGGCGCCGGGCATGGTGAGGTGCTGGGGATTTGCCTGCGCCAGCGCGGCGAACATGTGGCCGATGCCGCCGAAATGAACGTAAGGAATGGCAATTCCGATGCACACCGCCGCCAGCAGCATCAACCCATCCTTGATGACGCTGATCCACGCGACGGCACGCACGCCGCTCGTGCACACGAAGGCCACCAGGAGCACCACGCAGACCGTCATTGCCTGTGTGCGGCTGATACTGCCGAAGCTGGCAACCTCGAGAATGATGCCGAGTCCCGTCAGCTGCAGCTGCACGTACGGAACCAGGCAGACGATGCCGACCAGGCAGGCAAACCCGGCGAGATAGCGGCTTCCGTAGCGTATCCCGAAGAAGTCCGATACCGTCTGCATGCCGTGCCGGCGCCCCAGCTCCCATACCTGCGGCAACACGAAGAACGCCACGACGTACGCCAGGCTCAGATAGGCGAGCGCATAGAGAGTTGGACCGCCGCGTGAGTAAGCCCAGCCCGGCGCCCCGAGGAAGGAGAATGTCGTGTACACCTCTCCGGCCATCAGCAGAAACACGAGCAGGATGCCGAACCCGCGACCACCGACGGTCCATTGCTCGAGATCCATCCTGCGCCGCACGCCCGCGAGGAAGCCAACCGTGACACCGGCCGCGACGATCGCAACGTTGGTCGCGAGCGATACGACAGCCGGGCTCATCGACTGCCGCCGTCCTGGCGCAGTCGAACGCTTTCCACGCGGTAGGCCGCCCACAGGCACAGCGTCGTGAGCACGATCCATGCGATCAGCCAGAACAGGTTGAACGGCAGCCCGAGCAGCATCGGGTATACGCGATCCCACAACGGCACGGAGAAGCACATGCCCACGAAGGGAATGAAGCCGAGGGACAAGGCAAGGAGTGATGGTTTGCTCATGCGAAGTCCTCGAGTGTGCTGCAATGTATCATGAGCGCAAGCGACGACAGTCCCTCCTGCAGGAGTTAAACAGATCATGCCGCAAGGAACGGCGCCAGGTATGCAAGCGGTGTTCGCCGCGGCCTTGCGCCATCATCAGGCCGGACGGCTCGAGGAAGCAGAACGGCTCTATCGCCAGGTCCTGCAGGGGGATCCCAAGCATGCCGATGCGCTGCATTTCCTCGGTGTGATCGCGCACCAACGCGGGCGCGACGATGTTGCCCTGGAGCTGCTGAGGCAGGCCATCGCCCAAAACGCGCGCGTCCCCTCGTTCCACAACAACCTCGGCAACGTCCTCAAGGCACTGGGACGGCTGGAAGAGGCAGTGGCGTCCTACCACCAGGCGTTGGCTCTGAGACCTGATCACGCCGAAGCACATGGCAATCTCGGGAGCGCTCTGCAGGCCCAAGGCCGCCTCGATGCCGCCGCCGCGGCATACCGGCGGGCGCTGGCGCTCAAACCCGGCTCCGCGGAAATCCATAACAACCTGGGTAACACGCTGCAGGCGCAAGGCCAGTGGGATGAGGCCATTGCGTCCTATGCTCGCGCCTTGACGATCAAGCCGAACTACGCCGAGGCGCATGCCAATCTGGGCAACGTGCTGAAGGCGCAAGGGCGCCTCGAGGAGGCCGTGGCAAGCTACCGGCGCGCACTCGGCCTGAAGCCCGATTACGCGCAAACCCACAACAACTTCGGCATTGTTCTTCTGGAGCAGGGATTGCTGGAGGACGCGGCTGCATCCTTCGCTCGCGCTCTGGCGCTCAAGCCCGACTATGTCGAAGCGCTCACTCATCTTGGGCACGTCCTGAAGGAGCAGGGCAAGCCGGAAGAGGCGCAGGCTGCGTATCGCCAGGCGCTGGCGCTCGAGCCCGAAAACGCCGATGCGCGGCTGGGCCTGGCCATCGCCGCTATTCCCCTGATGCCGCGCAGCATCGCCGAGAGCGTTGCAGCCGCCGACGCTTTCTCCCGATCGCTCTCCGAGCTATCGGAGTGGAGTCAGCCGCACCGTGGCAAGCTGGGAAGGTCGGTGGGCCGCAACCAGCCGTTCTATCTGGCGTACCGGCCAACGGATGTCACGGGTGTCCTCGCACGCTACGGCGATCTGCTGTCGAGGGAAGCGGCGGCGTGTTGGGGAGGTCAACCGAATGTGGGCGCGCCCGGCCAGCGCATCCGCATGGTGATCGTCAGCGGCCAGGTGCGGCACCACCCAGCCTGGGACATGGTGTTACGGGGAATCGTCGCTCATCTGGACCGGCGGCAGTTCCAGGTGCACCTGTACCACACCAGCGCGATCAGCGACGAGGAGACGCGATGGGCGAGCGCCCACGTCGATCGATTCATACAGGGACCCCGGTCGATGCAGAGCTGGCTGCAGGAGATGGCGCGCGACCGTCCCGATGTCATCTTCTATCCCGAAGTGGGCATGGATCCGGCCACCTGCTCATTGGCGGCATTGCGCCTGGCGCCGCTGCAGGTAGCGAGCTGGGGACATCCGGCGACCACGGGGCTGCCGACGATCGACCTGTTCGTTTCCGGTGAGCTGCTGGAAGGGCCGCGGGCGGAGCAGCACTACCGCGAACGCCTGGTGAGACTACCCGGAACGGGTGTCTGCACGGAGGCAGCCGCCATGGACGTGCAACCCTGGGAGGCTCCGCCCCGCAGCACCGATACGATCCGCTTCGCGCTGTGCCAACAGCCGATCAAGTTCGACCCTGCGGACGACGAGCTATGGGTTCGCATTGCGCAGTCGGCAGGCCCCGGTGCCGAGTTCTGGCTAGCCTCGCCGCACAAGCTCGGCTGGGCCACGACCCGTTTGCACGAGCGCCTGGGTGCGGCCTTTCGCACGGCCGGGCTCGATCCGGGGGCGCTCCGCGTCATGCCCTGGCTGCCGCGCGCTCAGTTCATGGGATTCCTGGACGCGATGGACATCTATCTCGACTGCCCGGCTTTCTCCGGCTACACGACGGCGTGGCAAGCCATCCATCGCGGCTTACCTGTTCTCACACTGCAGGGAGAGTTCCTGCGCCAACGCCTTGCGGCCGGCCTGCTGCTCCAGATCGGGGAGCCCGAAGGGATCGCGCTGTCGCGTGAGCACTATCTCGAGACGGCGCGGAGCTGGAGGGATGAAGTCCGGAACACGGGAACGTGGGGAGCGCGGCGCGAGAGGCTGCGCCGCGCAGCCAGCAAAGCTGACGACAACCGCCTGGCGGTGACTGCCCTCGAGCAGTGCCTGCTGGAAGCGCTGCGCCGAGGTTGAGCCACGCTTCGCACGGCGCCCCCAGGTTCGCTAGTCTAAGTGCATGGAGCTCAAGGTGAACGGCGGCGCACACCGGGTCGACGCGGATCCAGATACGCCGCTCCTATACGTCCTGCGCGAGGATCTGCATCTCAATGCTGCCAAATTCGGCTGCGGGGTCGGCCAGTGCGGGGCATGCACCGTGGTGGTTGGAGGAATGGCGACCTTCTCCTGCATCACTCCAATAGGACAGCTGCAGGGAAAAGAGATCACGACCCTCGAAGGGCTCGGGTCCGCCGATAGCCCAGGTCCGTTGCAGCGCGCGTTTATCGAGGAACAGGCCGCGCAGTGCGGCTACTGCATCCCAGGCATGATGATGCGCGCGCACGCCCTGCTCCTCAGAAATCCCCACCCCAGCGATGCCGAGATCCGGGCGGAGTTGGAGCCGAATCTGTGCCGCTGTGGAACGCACATGAGAATACTCCGAGCAGTGCGTCGGGCAGCGCAGTCGGGAGACAACAACACTCGGAGCGGGAAGTGAGGAGTCCGGCTCCTGACTCGCCGGGAACGGTCATATCCCGTCGCGGCGTCCTCCAGGGCACAGGCGCACTGTTCCTCGCATTCGCAACGGGCGAGAGCGGTGTGGGACAGGAGGCGGCGGGCCGCCCTCCCGGACGCGTTCCCTCGCTCCCCGGCAGCCTGGCGCGCACTCCCTATCTCGATGGCTGGATCCGTATCGATGCGAATGGCTCAGTAACCGCCTTCACCGGCAAAGCGGAGCTCGGACAGGGGATCAAAACCGCCCTGTTGCAGATCATCGCCGATGAGTTGCGCGTGCCGCTCGATCGATTGCAGCTCGTCACAGCCGACACCGCCCGTACTCCCAACGAGGGATACACGGCCGGCAGCCATTCCATGCAGGACAGCGGTACGGCTCTCCGCAATGCCGCCGCACAGGTGCGCGAGCTGCTGCTCGCCGAGGCTGCAAGGCGGCTCGGCTCTCCGGTGAATGGGCTGGAAGCCGACAACGGCATGGTGAGCGCGCCCGATGGTCGCAAGCTATCCTACGGCGAGCTCGTGCCGGCGACCGTGTTGCACGTTCAGGCACAGCCGACCTCGAAGCTGACCCAACGGGATCGTCATCGCTTCATCGACAAGCCACAGCCACGCATCGACATTCCGGCCAAAGTCACGGGCGGCGCCGCCTATGTCCAGGACATGCGGCTTCCCGGGATGCTCCACGCTCGAGTGGTGCGTCCACCGAGCTACCGAGCGAAACTTACGCAACTCGATGCCGGCGCCGTGGAACGTATGCCGGGCGTTGTCAAGGTCGTGCGCGATGGCAACTTCCTGGCCGTGGTGGCACAGCGCGAGTTTCTGGCGATCAAAGCGATGCGCGCGTTGGGAACGCATGTCTCCTGGCAAGAGTCGGCGGCACTTCCTCAGCAGCAGGAGCTGACACGCACGCTGTTGGGTCTGCCTGCGGAGGATTACACCATCCTCGATACGCACGGGGCCTCCGGCAGTTCCACCTCCGCCGGCGAAGCGCTCGAGGCGACCTTTACGCGCCCTTACGTAGCGCATGCTTCGGTGGGGCCTTCGTGCGCGATTGCCCAGTTCCAGGACGGCAATCTCACCGTATGGACGCACACTCAGGGGGTGTATCCGGACAGACAGGCTATCTCCGAGCTGCTCGGCCTTGCCCCCGAGAAAGTGCGCTGTATCCACGTCGAAGGCTCCGGCTGTTATGGCCACAACGGTGCTGACGATGCCGCCGCCGACGCGGCACTGATTGCGAGTCATTTTCCCGGGCATCCGATCAGGCTGCAGTGGATGCGCGAGCAGGAGTTCGCCTGGGAGCCGTTCGGACCGGCCATGGTCGCGAAGGTACGCGCTTCGCTGGACAGCTCGGGCCGGATCGCGTCATGGGAGTACGGCCTCTGGAGCAACACTCACGCCACGCGGCCCGGCCCCGCGGGCAGCCTGTTGGCGGGGCGGGAATGCGCGCGCGCCTTCCAGAGCCCCAAACCGCGCCCCATTCCGCAGCCCGAAGGAGGTGGCGACCGGAATTCGATCCCGCTGTACGTTATCCCGCATGCCAGGGTCGTACATCACTTCATTCCCGCGATGCCTGTGCGCGTCTCGGCACTGCGCTCGCTCGGCGGCTATATGAACGTGTTCTCCATCGAGAGCTTCATGGATGAGCTCGCGCTCGCAGCGCGAACCGATCCGGTGGAGTTCCGCCTGAAGCATCTCGAGGACGTGCGCGCGCGTGATGTGATCACCGCTACAGCGCACAGGTTTGGTTGGGCGCAGCGCCCTCCAGGGGGTCACGGCACGGGGTGGGGATTCGGTTTCGCCCGCTACAAGAATCTGGCGGCCTACTGCGCCGTGGCCATGGAGGTCACAGTCGAGCGTGACAACGTTCATGTGCGCCGCGTTGCCGCGACTGTCGACACGGGACAGGTCGTGAATCCCGACGGAGTCCGTAATCAGGTCGAGGGCGGCATCCTGCAGTCCCTCAGCTGGACACTGTTGGAGAGCGTCAGCTTCGACACGCAGCGCATCCTCTCACTCAACTGGGCGAAGTATCCGATCATGCGATTCAGCGCGGTACCCGACAGTGTCGACGTGCAGATCATCGACCGCCCCGGGGAGGTATTCCTCGGGTGCGGCGAAGCCAGTCAGGGCCCGGCGGCAGGGGCGTTAGCGAATGCGATCGCGCACGCAACGGGCAAGCGCGTGCGCGACCTGCCAGTCAAGCCGCAATCCGCGTGACCGCGCGAGCCCTGCGGCGTGCTCTTTGATCGCGAGCGCGCGGGGGTGATGCCATTAGCCCGACGCGGGCGCGATGCCCGGGGCGCGGCGCAGGTGCGACGCCGCGGCCGGGCGCGACTCGCCCACCCCCTATTCGCCATGTCCGCGCGGCACCGGCAGCGCTGAAGGCGCGGCGACTTGCGGATTGTTCTTCAGCGCGATGGCGGCGGAGACCAGGTAGGCGCGAATCGCCTCCTCGTCACCCGACTGCAAGGCCTTGGCGAACGACACCATGCCGTTGCTGGCGAGCGCACCGTCGATCACGATCGTTTTGAATGCTGCCGCGCTGCTGATCGCCCCTGCATAACGCAGGTCCGGGAACATGCCGCGACTGAAGCCCTCGCTGCCGTGACACGTGCCGCAGAAGCGCCCGTAGAGCTGCTGACCGTGCGCTATGACTTCGGGAGTGCCGAACGGCGGTGGGGGATTCAACACGGGCTCCGCGACCGGCGCGGCCGGCGGCAGTTGCGCAGTTCCGCCCAGCTTGTAGACCAGCAGGCGGGAGTAGTTGGGTGCCCCGTAGTTACCGCTCAGCCGAGCGCCCGCGACCACCGCGACGTATTGCTGACCGTTGACGGCGAATGTCGCGGGACCGGCGAGCACCCCGGTCTGGGCGTCCTGGCCCCACAGCCGTTCGCCGGTGTCGGCCCGATAGGCAGCGAATTCCTGCGACTTGGAGTTACCCGCGAACACGAGGCCGCCGGCCGTCGCCAGCGCCCCGCCGCTGCGCCCGTCATCGAAAGGCACTCGCCAGACCTCTTTGGCGTTCACCGGGTCCCAGGCGAGCAGAAACCCCTTGTTCAGATGCAGCGCATGCGGCTCGCGCGCCAACGCTGCGCCCGCCACGAAACTGATCGACAGTTTCTGCCCCATCGGATTGTCGTCCGAGTGCGTGGCGACGAACGGATAGGAGAATTCCATCGCCGGGATGTACACCAGGCCCGAGAGCGGGCTGTAGGACATCGGCTGCCAGTTGTGCCCGCCGGAGAACCCAGGCACCTGGATGAACCCCTTGCCGGTCGCATCGTAGCGGGCGGCCGGATTGATCCGCGGCCGTCCCGTCTTCATGTCGATCCCGCTGGCCCAGTTGACGCCTTTCACGAACGGCTGTGCGGAAAGCAGCGTGCCATCGGTGGCATCCAGGATGTAGAAGAAGCCATTCTTCGAAGCCTGCATCGCGACATGGCGCCGGCGGCCCGCGAGCATCAGGTCCGTAATCGTGATCTGCTGCGTCTCGTCGTAATCCCAGCTGTCGTGCGGGGTCATCTGGTAGTGCCAGACGTACTCGCCCGTGTCGGCTTTCAAAGCCACCATCGAGGAAAGAAACAGGTTGTCGTTGTTGCCCGGACTGCGGATCTCGGCCGGCCAGGGCGCGCCGTTGCCGGTGCCGATGAGGATGTAGTTCGTCACGGGGTCGTACGCGAGCCCGTCCCAGGGTCCGCCGCCGCCGCCGGTTTTCCACCACTGCCCGCCCCAGGTTTTGGCGGCGAGCTCCATCTGCTTGTTCTCGAACCCGTCCCTGGGGTTGCCCGGCACGATGTACCAGCGCCAGTCGAGCTTGCCCGTGCGGGCATCGTAAGCCGACATGAAGCCGCGCTGGCTGAACTCCGAGCCTGCCTCGCCGATGAACACGCGGCCGGCGGCGATTCGGGGCGCACCCGTGATGGAGTAAGGCTTGCCTTTATCGGTGACCTGAGTCTCCCACACCGGCTTGCCACTGGCCGCATCGATGGCGATGAGCCGTCCGTCGATCGTGCCCAGATACAGCTTGCCTTCCCAGGCGGCGACGCCACGATTGACGACATCGCAGCAGGCATTGACCGCCCACTCTCCGGGGACCTTGGGATCGAATTCCCACAGCTGCCGGCCCGTGGCTGCCTCGAAGGCGTACACCTTGCTCCATGCCGTGGTCACATAGATCACGCCGTCGATGGCCAGCGGCGTGGATTCCTGGCCGCGATGCGTATCGAAATCCGCAAACCAGGCGAGGCCGAGATTCTTCACCGTCTGAGTATTGATGTCCGACAGTGGGCTGAAACGCTGCTCGGCGTAATCGCGCCCGTAGGACATCCACTGCCCGGCGTTGGCCGGGTCGTCGGCTGCGAGCAGCCGGGCGCCATCCACGGCCGCGAAGTGGCCTGCCGGTGCCGCCTGCGAGGCGGCCGGTGGCGTTTGAGTAGAGGTGCTTTTCTGAGTGCACGCCGCGCTGAGCACGACGATGCCGCAGACGAGACCTGCGCCTAACCGACCCATGCGCCCCCCATAGTTCTCATGCCACCTGCGGGAGTTATATCAGGAGTCCGCAGGTGCGACGGCCCAAGGAGCACCCGCGGTCACAGAGTGGTAGCCGCTTCAGAGCTGCGGAAGCTCGCCGGGGGATGCGGCTTCACCGATGGGCCAGACTCCGCGCACGAGCGTGGGCGGATTGAGCAGGCTGCGCCGGTCCCGCTCCTCGCGATATCCCAGACAGTTCGAAACATACCAGATGCCCTCGCAGTGACGGGAGCGGTTGCGATGCTGGTGCCCGTAGACATGCACGCGGGAACCGAGTGCGCGGATCTGGTCCTCAATGAGAGTCGAGCCGGCGACCCTGGAGAAATTGAAGTTGCGCGCGCGCGGATCGGGCCGCAGTGGCGGCCTCTCATCGGCTGTCGGAAACATCAGGTCCGCACGGGGGACGAAGTGGCTGAAGGAGACCCGGCTCGCTGCGTACCGGGCGCGCACGCGCTCCCCGTTCAGGTCGTGAAAGAATTGTGCCGGCCGCAAGCCCCCGGGCCATTTGATGAGGTAGTCATCGGCCCAGAGGCTCGCCTCCCCGGCACTCAGCGGGCGCTCCCGGAACAGACTATCCGCGCCCTCCTCGGGCCGCGTGTACCACGAGAACAAGGGAACGATGCATACACGATCGGCCCCTTCGCCGACGCAGCCGGGCGCGGTGCGCACCCCAAGCGACGCGCACATCCGCAGAATATCCTCGAACTTCTGCAGCGAGTGCTCATACTCGCCCTTGCGCACCCACAGCTCGTGGTTACCGGGGACGAAGAACACGTAGCGGAATCTCTCCAGGAAGAGGCTGAGCGTCGAGCGCAAGACCGCCGCGTCGTGGCTGACATCCCCTGCGAGTATGAGCGCGTCGTCCCTGTAGCTGGCAGTGGAGAGCCCCGCGAGCAGCCGCAGATTCTCGGGGAAATCGGTATGGACATCCGATATCGCGAAAACGCGCATCAGCGCGTCTGAGCGGGGACAACCGCGGTAATCGTGGGGAGCGGGTTCTGGGGCGGCATTCCCGGATTCTCCACGGTATCAGCGAGCGTCCGCAACAACGCCGCAACCTCCAGGAGGACCGCCGCATAGTCAGTCCGGTTGACGACCGTTGCATTTGCCGACAGTCCCACTACAGATGAACAGCTGCCAGCCATTGCAGCGCGCAATCGCGAGAACGAACGTGCTCGCGCTCGTGAGCAAGGATCGCGGCGCGCTTGCGGGGGCTCGACGGGGGCCGGCCGGCGGTGGGGCCCGCAGTGGCCCGGCCGGCGCAGACGCGGCCGGCGGCGCCCCTAGCCGGTACCTTCGATGACCGACCCATCGCGCGTACGGAACTCGTTGGGATGCTCATCGGTGATGGGATGTTGAGCCGCGAGCTTCTCATCCACTTCGATGCCCCAGCCCGGCTTCTCGCTGATCCAGGCATAGCCGTCCTTGACCTCGGCGTGCCCCTGGAAGATGTCGCGCACCAGCGGCGGGAAGTCGAGGTGCTCGTGGATGCCGAAATTCCCGTTGGTGAGATCCAGAGTCAGGTTGGCCATCCGGCCCACCGGCGAGTTGGGGGCGCCGTGCCAGGCGAACTTCACCTCGAAGTTATCGGCAAAGGCGGCGATCTTGCGCGCCGCCGTGAACCCGCCGATGTGCGAGATATGGTGGCGGATGTAGTCGATCAGCCGATCCTGCACCAGCGGCCGCCACTCGTGCGGATTGTTCCACAGCTCACCGATCGCCAGCGGCGTCGCGCATTGCGAGCGCAGCACGCGGTAGTGGCCGGCCTCCTCCGGGGAGAACAGGTCCTCGCAATAGAACAGCTTGAAATGCTCCACGTCCTTGCCGAACTCCAGGCCGCGGATCGGATCCAGCAGCGAGTGCACATCCACGCCCAGGCCGATCTCCGCGGGCATCTCCTTGCGAAACGTCTCGAACGCGTCGAGGATCTTGCGTGTCTCCTTGTCGCGATCAAACACAGGGGCACCGTCGTCGAAGCGCTGCTGTCCGTAAAGCGTGGTGCCCGCCCCATCACGACCGAACATCGCCACCAGCAGATGGCGGCAGCCGGTGGCGGTGAGCTTCATCGAGCTCTCGACGAGCTCGCGGCCGGGGTCCTTGCTGCCCAGACCCACATGCAGATAGATATCGGCGGCATCCCGACACTTGCCGCCGACCAGCTGATACACGGGCATCCCCGCCTGGCGGCCCTTGATGTCCCAAAGCGCATCGCACAGCCCGCTGATGGCGCAGTTGAGCACCGTGTCGTTCTTGTAGTACGAGCTCATGTAGCAGAGCTGCCAGATCTGCTCGATCCGATCGGTGGTTCGCCCCGTGACCAGCGGCTTCAGGTATTGCTCTACCGCAGGGGCGATGAGCTTGGCGCGGCCGCCGGGAAAGGTCGTGGTGGCGCAGCCGTACCCATACAGGCCCGGTTGATCGGTCGTCACCTTCACGATCGTGGAATCGTTGACGCCGCCGCCGCCCACCTCGATCACTTGCAGATCCTTGATGCGCGGCGCCGGCGTTCCGCGGGTCGCGCGCTCGAACCGGCCCTGCTCCTGCTCCTCCCTCGCGGTGGTAGCCGCATCCGCTGGAAGCATCCTGGAGAGGTTAGCCAGAGCAGCCCCGCCACTCAGCATCGCCCACTTGAGCAGGGAGCGGCGCTCGGGGCTGATCTCAGGGTCCGATTGCAACGGCCGGAACGTGCTCATGCGCACCTCATCCATCGAGGGAACGAGCCGGAGCTCGCCGGCCCGGGCGGGCCTGGCGCATTATGCCCTCAAGCCGAGAGTCAAGCCGAGCGACGCGCGGCGCGCTCCGCGCTGACGGGGATCTTCACTGCGAAGCGCGCTCCCTTGCCCGAGCCGGCACTTTCCGCACTGACCGATCCGCCCAGCTGCTGCGCGGCGACCGCGCTGCTGTGCAGGCCAAAGCCGTGGCCGTGGGCCTTGGTCGTGAAGCCGAATTCCCAGATGCGCTGCAGCAGCTCCGCGGGAATGCCCACCCCGGTGTCCTCGACGGCAATTTTCAGCTCGCCATTCTCGAGGCGCGCACGTACAGCCATGCGGCGCTCTCCGGAAGGTTGCGCCGCCATGGCATCGCACGCGTTGGTGACGAAGTTGACGATGATCTGCAGCAGTTTGTAACGCTCGGTCCAGACTTCCGACACGCCCTCGATGTCGCGAATGATACGGGTGCCCTCGAGCTCCTGGCTCTTCAGTCGCAGGGCGCCCTCGATCAGCTCGCGAACGTTGACGGCCTCCTCCGCGCCGCCGACACGGGCAAAGGACTGTTGCGCCTGCACGATCTCCCGCAGGTACTGGACGTGTCCATTGATCGCGCCGACCTCGTGCTGCACGATCTCGGCATCGCGCCGCATCTGGCCGCTCAATGCGCGCAGATACTCCGGCATGAGCTTCCAACGCTGGCTGCTGGGGGAAAGGCGTCCACCCCGGTGCTCGTCGAGCATCGCCGCTATGCGCTCGATCCGTTCCAGCGCCTCGATCTGCAGGTGCGCCTGCGCCGTGGAAGCGGAGATCCCCAGACTGTTGAGCACATTGCCGACGTTGTGCAGCACGCCGGTCGCGACTTCGGCCATGCCTGAGAGGTGCGACGCCTCCACGAGCTGCTTCTGCAGGCGCCGTTCGCGCTGCTGCGCGGCGACCCGCTCGCTGATATCCAGCGTAATGCCGACCAGGCGGCGCTCCCCGGCGCGCGGCTCGGTCATGGTGGCCAGCGTGTCGATGTAGGCGATAGTGCCGTCCGAGCGGATGACACGAAACTCCACATGCATGGCGCTCACCTGCATGGCCTCACGCCAGGCAGCCTCCGCGCGTAACAGATCGTCCGGATGGATCAGCTTGCACACGTTGCTGTAGGTCGGGCGGAACGTGGCGGCAGACACCCCGTAGATCGCGAACATCGTCTCGTTCCACCAGATCTCATCTGTACGCTCCTCCCATTCCCATACGCCGGCCTGCGCTGCGCGCGTGG
>CAZLYG010000008.1:19413-29838 GCA_964563075.1 uncultured Steroidobacteraceae bacterium
GGCAATGTCGAATCGAACCGAGAGCGTTTCGAGCTCGATCTGACGGCGGTGCGATTCCGTAATATCGATGTTGGCGCCCAACGCGCGCGTCGATGCGCCCGACTCGTCGTAGAAGAAGCGCTGGTAGTGCTGGATGTAGTGCGTCGTCCCATCGGGATCCGAACGGCGGTACACGGCCGACATCATCGGCTCGCGGCGCTCGCGCGCCGCGTCGGATTTGCGCGTGATTTCCTGCAGATCCTCCGGGAAAACGAGCGCGAACTGCGCCTCCCCCAGCTCGCGGGCACTGGAGGAACCGGCGCGTCCGGAGGTGGGGTCATTGTCGAGCCAGGTGAGCGTGCCGGTGCCGAAATCGTATTCCCAGCACTGCAGGCCCGCGGCATGGGTCGCCACGCTCAAACGCTCGAGCAGCTCGCGCTCCTTGGCAGCGTCGCGCGCGGCTCGCGCCGCCGCCTCGACCTCTTCGGTGATATCCCAGCTGACACCCACCGAGCGCAGCGGCTTGCCGTCCGCTCCGGGGTAGGTGCGTGCAAAGGCCTGCACGTGCCGGATCGACTGGTCGGGAAGCACCAGCCGATAGCGAAACGAAGCGTGATCCTGGCCCGCTGCGAGGGACTCGGAGACGGCCTTGCCGCCGGCGTGCTGATCTTCCGGGTGCACCCACTTGAACAGATCGCTGCCGAGCTCGAAGCCGAAGTGGCGGCGCGAGGCCGCGGCGACCTCGGCGGCCGGCAGGCGGCTCGCGTCCCAGGTAATGCTGTACGTGGTCCAATCCAGCTCCCAGCAGTAGATGCCGGCGGCCTGGGTGGCGATGCTCAGCCTTTCCAGCAGCTTCTCCGATTTGTGGGCCGCCAGGCGATCGAGGCCCCGCGCGTGCGCGTGCTCACGACGCAGCGCCCAGAAGCCGAGCGCTGCGATACCGGCCTGGCAGACCGCGAGCACCCAGTTCAGCGACAGTGCCAGCGTTGCGGCAACCATGAGCGCCAGGGTCAACGCCAGCAGCTGCGGGGAGCGCAGAGGCAGCCCGTACTTTGATGACCGCGAGCCGCTCACCACCGGTCCACTCAACTGCCGCCGCTGCTGTGCCGGGGAACCGCGAGCCGGCTGTAGGTACGATCACTGGCATCCGTGACTGGCTCGGCAACGACGCCGGCGCGCAGCATGTCGGCGAACGCCGCCGCATCCACCGGCAGGCTGAAGTAGTAGCCCTGGTACTGATCGCATCCCTGCCGCTGCAGGAACGCCAGCTGCTCGGCGCTCTCGACTCCTTCGGCCACGACGCTCAGGCGCAGGCTGTGCGCGAGTGAGATGATCGCCTGGACGATCGCCGCATCGTCGTTGGAAATCAGGATGTTGGTGATGAAACTGCGATCGATCTTCAGCTTGTCGATGGGGAAGCGCCGCAGGTAGCTCATGCTGGAGTAGCCGGTGCCGAAATCATCCACCGACACGATGATGCCCATGCGGCTCAAGCGCTGCAGGACCTCCACCGACTCCTCCGGGTCGCTCATCAAGGCGGTCTCGGTGAGCTCGATCTCCAGAGACTGCGCATCGATGGCGGCATCCGCCAGCGCCCGGCGCACCGTGTCCACCAGATCCGCACGCCGGAACTGTACCGCCGAGATGTTGACGGCGACGCGCACCAGCGGCAGCCCCTGATCCTGCCAGATGCGTAGCTGCCGGCAGGCCTGCTCCAGCACCCACGCGCCGATCGGGATGATCAGCCCGGATTCCTCCGCCAACGGGACGAAGCGAGCGGGCATGATCAGCCCGCGCTCGGGGTGCTGCCAGCGAATCAGCGCCTCGGCGCTGTGGATGCGCCGGCTGACACCCTTGAACTTCGGCTGATAATGCAGCTCGAACTGCTGCTGCTTGAGCGCGCGATGCAGATCGCCCTCGAACCTGACCTGCTCCTCGGACGCCTGGCTCATGCTCGCCGTGAAGCACTCGAAAGTCGACCCGCCGCGTTGCTTGGCGCAATACATCGCGGCGTCGGCATGCGCGTAGAGCTGCTCGATGCTCGTGCCATCGGCCGGATAGAAGGCGATGCCGACGCTCGCCGCCGGCTGAATCTCCAGCTCCCCGACACGCGTCACCGCCTTGAGACTCTCCAGCAGCGGGCGGGCGAGCCGCTCGGCCTCGGCGCGGGTACCGATGCGGCCGACGATCAGCATGAACTCGTCCCCGCCCAGCCGACCGACGGTGTCCGCAGGGCTGACGGCGGAGCACAGGCTGCGCGCAACCTGCTTCAACAGCTCATCTCCTGCGCGGTGCCCGAGGGAGTCGTTGATGAGCTTGAAGCGGTCCAGATCGAGCACGCAGACGGCAAACTTCTCACCGGTACGCTGCGCACGTACGATGGCCTGATTGAGCCGGTCATCCAGCAGCACCCGGTTGGGCAGACTCGTGAGGGCGTCGTGGGTGGCGAGGTGGCGCAACTGCTTGTTCGCCGCCTCCAGGCGCTCGGTGCGCTCCGAGACGCTGCGCTCGAGCGAGTTGACGTACTGCCCGAGCGCACGCTCATTGCGCCACTTCGCGCTCAGCGCATGCGCGCACTGCAGTACTTCGATCATCTCGAAGGGCTTCTTCAGCACCAGCAGCCGGTCTGAGCGGCCCAGAGAGGCGATCAGGTCCGACCATTGATGATCGGAGTGTGCGGAACAGATGACGATCTGGATGTTGGGATCGGCCGCCCACAGGCGCTCGACGGTCTGCAGGCCGTCCCATCCGGGCGGCATGCGCATGTCGACGAACGCTACACAATAGGGCTGACGCTCTTCCAGCGAGCGTTGCACGAGCGCCAGGCTTTCCGCACCCTGGTACGCGGAGTCGACCTGGAAGGACTCGGGAGCGGCACGCGCGGGCGGCAGCGTTTCGCCGAACAGCACCGCCTCCAGGTCGCGCAGGTTCTCCTCCAGGCCCCCGCCGCCGAGAATCTTCCGGAAATCCTCGTGGATCGCGCGATTGTCGTCGACGATGAGGATGCGCGAGGTGTCGTGGGGGCTCACGGCGGCATCCGGTTTATTATGCGGTGAGGCGTTCCTCTGCATCAGGATCCGCGGCGGCGCGCGCTCTGGCCTGATCCTGCAGAGCCCGTCGGCTGCGGTGCGTCATCTTCACCCGATACATGCTCTCGTCCGCGATCTTCAGCAGCGAGTCGGTGTCGGTAGCGTCGGTCGGGCAAATGCTGATTCCCAGGCTCGCCCCGACCACCAGCTCGCGCCCGCCGAACTCGACGGGCTGCGACAGGGCGGCGACCACGATTTCGGCGATACGGCTCGCCTCGCCACGCTCCCCCACTCCGGGGAGGACGATTACGAATTCATCGCCTCCGATGCGCGCCACGCTATCGGTGCGGCGTACACTGGCCGTCAGCTGCGTGGCGACGTGCTGCAGCACCCGGTCGCCGGCGCCGTGCCCGAAGGTATCGTTGATCTCCTTGAAGCAGTCCAGGTCCAGATAGATCACCGCCAGCGGACCGCCCCCGCAGCCCCCGGCGCGTGTCAGAACCTCCAGACGCTCGTATAGGGATGTGCGGTTCAACAGGCTCGTCAGCGAGTCATATTGCGCGCGGTACGAGAGCTGCTTGTACAAGCCGCGGCGCTCCACCGCGAGGCTCGCGAACCGGCCCCAGGACTCGAGCAGCTTCTGCTGCGCCTGGCAGTCGCTGCGGTCCTCCGCGAACATCGAAATGATCATTCCGGAGCGACGCGAGTCGCGCAGCACCGCCACTGCACGATAGAAGCGCTGCGGCAGGTTGCCGGCGCCGCGCACGAACGCAGCCCACTCGGGGGTATCCGCCAGCTTCTCGATCGGCGCGGCGGCGAGTGTCTCGTTGATGCAATTCAACTCGACATGGCCGAGCGCTGCGCACAGCGCCTGCGGGAACTCCGGATACAGCGCGATCGGCTCATCCTCCGGCACCTGAATGCGGATCGCGCACAGGCTTCCCGGCAGATGGCTGGCGACGGCATCCGCCATGGTGGCGGCGACCTGTTGCAGCGGCTGGTCGTTGGCCACCAGCTCCAGGATCATCTTCCGATCCTGCTCGAGGCGTTCAGCCTGGCGCGCCACGCGCGCGGAGGCTTCGGCGGCGGCACGCTCCTGCTCCGCTTCGACCAGCATGTCCTTCTCGTTGGTGATGTCGATCATCGCGCCCGTTGCGCGCGCCGAGCCCGACCCGGTCTCGAAGCCCCATTGGCTGCGCATCCAACGGATCGCGCCGCTGGGAAGCACGAGGCGGAACTCGTCCTGCATGGTCGTCGCACCCGCGCGCCGCTCCCCGGCAGCCCACATCGAGCCGCGATCATCCGGATGGACCATGCCTTCGAACTCGGCCTTGGTGAGCTGGAATTTCGAGCGCGGACGCTCCATCAGGGCAGCCAGCCCTTCGGACAAGGTGATGATGCCCTTCTGGAAATCCGCCTCCCAGGTACCGAAGCGCGCGACCGTCTCGGCCAGATTGAGTCGCTTGATGGCGTCCCCGAGCTGCTTCTCTGCCCGGATGCGCTCGATGGCATTGCCCGCGAGCTGCGCCGCCACGCGCGCCATCCGCAGCTCCTCCGGCCGCGGCCGCGAGGGCTGGCCCCGGTAGGTCGCAAAAGTTCCAAGTACCACGCCGCGGGAGTCGCGGACCGGCTGGCTCCAACAGGAGTGCAGCCCGTGGCTGAGGACGAAATCGCGCGCCGAGGCAAACCGGTAATCGGTACCGATGTCCTCGACGATGACGGTCTCGTTCCGATAGGCGGCCGAGCCGCACGCGCCCACGTCCGGTCCGATCTCCAGGCCGTTGGCCGCCTGCAGGTACGCCTGCGGCAAGCTCGGACCCGAGGCCATCAGCAGGCGCCGGCGGTGCTCCTCGTCGAGCAGCATGACCGTGCACTTGGATTCCGGGGACACGCGCTCGATCGCCTCGGTGAGCGTGTTCAGCACCTCGCTCAGCGGGGCTCCGCTGGCCACCAGCTCCAGCATCCGCCGCTCCACCTCGATGATGTGAGAAGAGCTGGCCAGATCCTCACGGTCGCGCTTGGCTTTGGCCAGGCTGCGAGAGGTCTTCAGCCAGCCGGCCGCGGCCACCGCCGTAGCGATGAGGAAGAGAGTTGCAAGCAGTTCAAGCCACATCGATGACGTCTGCCCCCAAGTGCTGTTCGGAAAGGGCCTCAGCGCGGACTTTATGGCAAGGACTGTCGCGCTCACTGAGGCACGGGACGCACTTTGTGTAAGCTTACTGAAACATGCCGCTCAGACTGTGATCCGGGTCTTGCGCTTCGAGATGCTCGTTCCGCAGGCATGGTGCACCGCGCCAAGTTGGGATGCCGTTGGCACGAACAACAGTCGAAATGACGGCAATCCGCGCTGCGGAAACCGCTTTCGGCGGCTGCGTGCCCCGGCGGGTTGACCTTGCCGCAAGGCCTCCCGTGCGCTTACGCTTCCGCGCTGCTTGCAGGGGTCTGGAGGGGTCTGGCCGCGCGTCGTCGGTTCGGGGACGGCCAGGGGGGCTTGATGGGTCGTTCCGGGAGTCTGGTCTGCGTGGGGGTCGGCATGACGCTCGGTTCCCACCTCACGCCCCTGGCCAGAAGCTATATCCAGCAGTCCGACATCGTGTTCGCAGGCCTGTCCGAGGGCCTCATGGAGCTGTGGCTCGGTAAGCTGCACGCCGACGTACGCAGCCTCCAGGCCTACTACGGGCAAGGGAAGTCGCGCCTGGACACCTACCGGGACATGGTCGAGGCCATGATGATCGAGGTCCGGTGCGGCCGGCAGGTCTGTGGAGCTTTCTACGGCCACCCCGGCGTATTCGCGTGGCCGACCCACAAGGCCATCGAAACCGCCCGCCGCGAGGGGTTCCCGGCCCACATGGAGCCGGGGGTCTCCGCCGAGGACTGCCTGTACGCCGACCTGGGAATCGACCCGGGCAACTACGGCTGTCAGCACTATGAAGCCAGCCAGGTGATGTTCTACCGTCGCCGGCTGGACACCTCGGCGTACGTCATCCTGTGGCAGGTGGGGGTCGCCGGCGATCAATCATTCGCACGATTGTCCACCGGCGCTGCCTATCGGCAGGTGCTGGTGGAGGTGCTCGCGCGTGACTACGACCTGCAACACGAGGTGATCCTCTACACAGCCGCCACGCTGCCGATGAACGAATATCGGGTGCGACGGCTGCTATTGGGCGCGCTGCCTGCAGCGGATATCGACCCGCATGCGACCCTGGTGATCCCTCCGGCAACGGCTCTCGAGCCGGATCATCAGGTTCGTGCACGCCTGAGTGCCCTCGACGTTCGTGCTTCGGTCGCTGGCTCTCTGGAGGAGTCGTGACTCAGATCGTGCGTCTGGAGTCAGGTCGCCGCATGAGTCAGGCGGTGATTCACCGCGGTGTGGTGTATCTCGCGGGGCAGGTCGCCGGGGATGCCCCCGGAGCTCCCGTCGCACAGCAGACTGCGAACGTCCTCGGCCGAATCGACCGATTGCTGGCCGCCGCCGGCACGGACAAGTCGCGGCTGCTCTCGGCCAGGGTGTGGCTCACGGACCTGCGCCGGTTCGATGAGATGAACAACGTCTGGCTGGAGTGGGTGTCGCCGGGCAATACGCCCACGCGAGTGGTCGTGCAGGCAAAGTTGGCGGCGCCGGAATTCACAGTAGAAATCGGTGTCATTGCCGCCTGTTGAGGCGACAGCAGCGCGCCGAGTGGCGGGGGATCATGACAGGAGTCGAGCGCATCGGAGTCGGTGCACATTTGAGCCACGTGGCCGTTCACGAGGGCATCGTTCATCTTTCGGGCGTGGTCTCCCCCGGCCAGTCGGTGCTCGAGCAGACACGCAACGTGCTCACCGGCATCGATGAGCTTTTGCGCAACGCTGGAAGCGACAGGTCGCGAATCCTCTCGGCCACCGTCTGGTTGACCGACATGAGCCATTTCGACGAGATGAACGGCGGCTGGGAACAATGGCTGTGTGCCGGTCATGCGCCGGCACGCGTCTGTGTCGAAGCAGAGCTTTCACTGCCGGACTTCTCCGTGGCCATTGCGGTGAGCGCGGCTCAACTGAAGCAGCAGGAGGGAAAGATGTCAGATATCCAACGCATAGAAAGCGGCTCACGGGTGAGCCACGCGGTCATCCACAATGGCCTCGTCTACGTCGGCGGCGTCCTGTCGAGTGGCGACACCGTGCGGGAGCAGACCAGGAATGTGCTGCAGGGGATCGACGCCACCCTGGGACGCGCCGGCACCGATAAGACCAAACTGTTATCGGCCACGGTGTGGCTCGCCGATATGGGCACGTTCGACGAAATGAACAGCGTCTGGGACGCCTGGGTGTCCCCCGGCAATGCACCGGCGCGCGCCTGCATCGAGGCGAAGCTGATCAAGCCCGGATTCCGGGTCGAGATTGCCGTGATCGCCGCTGTTTGAGCCCGGAGGGCAGCTCAGTGACCGACATCATCGATTTTCTGGAAAAGCTGGGGCAGGACGCACAGCTCAGGCACGCCGACTGTGGCGAAATACGGGAAGCCCTCGCCGACGCGCGCATCGATAAGACAGCCGCGGCGGCGATTCTGGCCGGAGATGAGCGTACTCTTGCCAGGCATCTCGGTGCACGCACCGACCTCAATTGCCTGATATTCGCGCCGCGCAGGGCCCCCGGGGAGGAGCCGGACAAGGAGCCGGAGAAGGAAGGCGATGTACCAGAGCAGGATGCTCCGGATGACAATGGACCAAAATCGCAAAACTCGCGCCGCGTCGCCTGAGGTGACTCAGGGGTCGTGGCATGCCGCGCCGGCGGCTGACGTCTCCACCGGCCCGTGGCGCAAGCCTCGGCGCGCCGGCCACTTTGCGTCGGGCGCGCTCGTGCTCTTGTCCTGTTTCCCCGGCAGCACTGTGCTCGCCGCGGCTGCGGAAGACCCTGCGAGGCTGTTGCGGCAAGCAGACGCCGTAAGGCTCACTGACTACGCGCAATTCACGCGGTTGCTGCAATCCCTCCAGGAGGGTGCAACCCAGCTGAATCGCCACGATCGGGAGTCGCTGGAATATCTGCAGGGCTGGAACAGCGCCTACAAGGGGGACTACCCGAGCGCGCTCGCAGAGCTCGGTAAGCTCGCCGATTCTGCCAGCGATCTGACGGTGCAGTTCCGCGCGACCACCACGATAGTCAACCTGCTGACGCTCGCGAAGCGCTACGAAGAGGCTTTCTCGAGGCTCAACCATCTGCTGGAAATGCTGCCGCACATCACCGACGGGGACGCGCGCGAGCAGGCCCTGCAGGTCGCCGCTTACACCTATGTCGAGGTCGGGCAATACGATCTGACCTTGCGTTACTCGCAGATGCTCATCGATGAGAACTGGGCCGGCCGCGGTGAGTGCAAAGGCGGGGAGCTGCAGGTCGAAGCACTCACCCGCAGCGGCAAGCTCACCACGGACGCCCCTTTGAAGTCGGCGATCGCCCGCTGCGAGAACCTCGCCGGAGGTAAGCTGTTTGCGGCCGCGATCCGCACTTTTGCCGCACAGTATTACATCGCCCATGAGCGTTATGACGAGGCGATCGCGGTGCTCGAGGAGCGCTACGCCGACGTCGTGCGCTTCAAATACGGGCGGCTGATTTCCGGCTACGATTCGCTCCTGGCACAGGCCTACCACAGGCAAGGGCAGCAGGCACTCGCGCAGCAGTTCGCACACGACAGCGTGCAGAACGCCGTTGCGAACGAGTATACCGAGCCCCTGGTGAACGCGTACGCGACCCTGTATGAGCTGGCCAAGGCCCGCGGCGACTACAAGTCGGCGCTGGCTTACCACGAGCAATACGCGCTCGCGGACAAGGCCTACCTCACTGACGTGAGCGCGCGGCACCTGGCGTATCAGAAGATCAGCCACGAGAATCTCGCCAACAAGCTGCAGCTCGATGCGCTGAACCGCGAGAACCGCGTTCTGCAGCTGCAACGGGAACTGACGGCGAAAGCAGTGGAGGCCGCTCGCCTGTACATCGCCCTGCTGGGGGTGTGCGTGGTGTTCATCGGCTTTTGGGCCTACCGTACCAAGCGCTCGCAGCTGCACTTCATGACCTTGTCGCGCCTCGACGGGCTCACGGGGATCAGCAATCGCCCGCATTTCATGGAACAGGCGCAGAAAGCCCTGGACAGCAGCCGGGAGAGTGGCAAGGCGGCCGAGGCCGGCCGCGCACGCGATGACACCTGCATAGTGCTGTGCGACCTGGATCACTTCAAGGCGATCAACGACAGGCACGGTCACGCAACCGGCGATTACGTGCTGCGTCGGGTCGTGTCGGCGTGCAAAGCTTACATGCGCCCCAACGATGTCTTTGGACGCTTCGGTGGCGAGGAGTTCGGCTTCCTGTTCCCCGCTTGCGAGCCCGGCGAAGCACGCCGGCGGTCGGAAGAGTTGCGCCAGGCCATTGCCAACATCACGACGCGGGGCGAGGCCGCGGAGATAACGGTGTCAGCGAGCTTCGGCATTGCCTCGACCAGGAGTTCCGGGTTCCAGCTGCGCCAGCTGCTCGCGCACGCTGACGCAGCCCTCTACGAGGCGAAGCGCGCCGGTCGCAACCGTGTGGTATTGCACGATGGATCTCGCGACACCGGGCATCCGCTCGCCGCGGAGAACGATCGGGGTCAGCTCAGTCGCGCGTGGGCCGAGCCTCCATCCGCGCGGTCTGGTACCGCACCGTAACCGTGTCGTTGGGGGGGAATCCGCAAGCGAAACGGTGTCGGCCGCGCGCGCAGGTTGTCAGGAACCTTGTCGAAATGACCCGGGTCGGGAGCCCGTCGTCACGCAGCACCTCGATGCGCTCGCCGATCTTCAACACGACACCGTTGTTGGTGGCAAGAACCGGGCCTGCTCGCGCGTGCGGGACAAGCGCCACCACCGCGGGCAGCACGAGAGTTCGCGTGCGCATGACACCACCGACGTGCAGCTACCCGTGAGCACAGTGTGGCGAACGGCCCAACCAAAGTCGAGCCGCCGGCCGGGCGCCTGGCCGTCAGGTTATGTAGAGTTTCGCGTGCGTGTCCCGCAGCGCCTGCTTCTGCACCTTGCCCATCGTATTGCGAGGCAGCTCGGGAGCAAACAGCACCCGTTTGGGCAGCTTGTAGGCGGCAAGGCGGTCCCGCAGGCGGCGCAGCACACCGCTTTCGTCGAGCCCGCCCGCACCGGCCGCCGGCACGACCAGCGCCGTCACGCCTTCGCCGAAATCGGGATGCGGCACACCGAAAACAGCGCTTTCGTAGACTTCGGGCAGTGCATTCAGCTCCTGCTCCACTTCCGCCGGATAGACGTTGTAGCCGCCGGTGATGATCAGATCCTTGGCCCGTCCCACGATGTGTACGTAACCGTGGGCATCGATGCGGCCGATATCGCCCGTGATGAAAAAGCCGTCCTTGCGAAACTCCGCGGCTGTCTTCTGCGGATTGCGCCAGTAG
>CAZLYG010000009.1:0-29454 GCA_964563075.1 uncultured Steroidobacteraceae bacterium
CCACGTCAGCCCGAGCGTTCCAGTGCATGATGTTTTCCACCGTAACCGGGATGGAGTCGGTCCCGAGTGCCGTGTGGATGAATTGCAGTGCGCGTTCGTTCGTCAGTCCCGTGGACACATCGGTCACCGGGTGAGTGGGATCCCCGGCCGTGTTGACGACGAGGAAGCCGCTCTCGAAAGGCTTCTCGAAGCGGAAGAAGCCCCGCAACTGCGGGTGATTGACGTAGACGACGGCCCAGGTCTTGTCCCACAGCAACGGCTTCAGATCGGCGCGAAAATAGATGGTGATGCTGTGCGAGAAGGTCTGATGACCCTGCATCTTCATGCCGAGCTGCTGGCGTATGCGGCTGTGTGCGCCATCCGCGGCGATTGCATACTTCGCGTGGACGATCGATTCCTCGCCGTTGTCGCGGTCGCGCAGCCGCGCTGTTACACCTGACGAGTCCTGCTCTAGCGAGAGCACCTCCGTGCCGAAGCGGAATTCTGCGCCAAGCTCAACCGCGCGCTGCTTCAACAGTGGCTCCAGGGCGTTCTGCGACAGGAACACGCGCTCGCACGGACTGACGTCGCGGACGCCTTCGTTGAGGTCCGCTATGAACTCCTCCGTGGTGCCGCCGCGCAGAGTCTCAACGGCGACGATCCCGCCGTTCTGCACGAACTGCTCGGCTGAGCGCCGGCAAATGGCCTCTTCAAGGCCGACTGTACGGAACAGCTCGAGGGTGCGCTGGTTGGCCAGCGCGGCGCGCGGGTGGATGGCCGTGCCCCGGTGGTATTCGACGGCCAAAGCCCGGACGCCGTGCCGCGCCAGGAACATTGCCGCCGACATTCCAACGAGACTGCCTCCACAGATCAAGACCGGTACTTCGATTTCACGCATAAGAGCCTCGCGGGTGGCGCCCCGGAGCGTGCCGCCCCGGGCCGCGATTGTCGAAATCAAATCAACCTTCGGTACGCCCTCCGGCAACCAGGCGGCTCGCGATGCGAGTGACGTGTTCTCCCTGGTAGCGGCACATATCCAGCTCCAGTGCTGTGGGCATGCGCATCTCGGTGAAGGGTCCCGTTATGGAGCTCGCTCCGTAAGGCGTGCCGCCGGTGATCTCACGCATCGTGGCCAGATCCTTGTAGGTGTAGGGCAGGCCGACAATGATCATGCCATGGTGCAGCAATGTCGTGTGGAAGCTGGTGAGGGTCGTCTCCTGTCCGCCGTGTTGGCTGGCGGTGCAGCAGAACACGCTGCCGACTTTCCCGACGAGGCCGTTGCGCATCCAGATAGGGCCGGTCTGATCGAGAAAGTTGCGCATCTGGGCCGCCATGTTGCCGAAGCGCGTCGGCGTGCCGAACAGGATGGCATCGTAGCGGTCGAGCTCATTGGGATCGGCGATCGCCGCGCGCTGATCGAGCTTGAAACCGGAAGCCTTGCTGATCTCCGGCGGGACCAGCTCCGGGACGCGTTTGACGGTCACCGTAGCTCCGGGAACTCGCGCAGCGCCTTCGCTTTGAGCGTATGCCATGGCCTCGAGATGGCCGTAGCTGCTGTAGTAGACGACGAGGACGTTGACCATAGGTGATCCCTTTGCAGTGGCGGGCTAAGTCGCGAACTGCTGCAGGAACTGCCGCAGCCGCATGTTATAGAACACAGGGTTGTCGAGATTCGGCAGGTGTCCGGCACCGGCAACGATGGCGCGCTCGCAGTGGGGGAGCGCTGCGCACAACGCGTCGGCCGAGCGCGTTCGGCTCTCCAGATCGAGCTCGCCCGAGATCACCAGTGCCGGTTGCCGGATCGATGCGATACGTGCGGGCGCCAGGGAAGGGCCTGAGAGAGGCTCGCGTAAGTCCAGGCCACGGTAGCGCTCGAGCATCCGCTTCAGCAGCTCTCGAGTGGGCGCGTGGGTGGTGTGCAGACGTGCCAATGGATGCTGACTCCACGCGTCGCGGAACGCTTCGATGTTCCCAGCCTGAAGCAGCGTTCGATAAGTGCTGACGGGGATCTCATCTTCGCCGACTTCTGTTTGGCTGAGAATTCCCGATGGCGGACCATCGAAAATGAGGCAGGACACCAGCTCGGGTGATTCGGCCGCCACCTGCGCCGCCACGCGAGCACCCTGTGACATCCCGAGCAGCGCCACCTTCGAGAGCTTCAGATGCGCGCACAGTGCGCGAACGTCGGCTATGTCATGAGCAAGCGAGGGCTGTCCCGAGGACAGTCCGAAGCCACGCCGGTCGAAACGGATGAGGCGGAACGAGTCGGCGAGCGCATCGACCTGTGGGTCCCACATCTGCAGGTCCAGCGTCCAGCCGTGAATGAGCAGTACGGCGGCGCCCGCGCCGGCATCGCGAAAGCGCAGCCGTCCCTGAGGAATCGACAGCTGCAGATCCGTGGGGCGGCTCGCCGCCGGCGGCGCCCCGGCCTTGCGACAATGCGATGCGTTCACAGGCTCAATTTCGTATAGCGAAAATAAGTTCGCAAACAGGCTACGAGCAACTTGCAACTCGCGTCAAGACGCGTGTGCGGCGGCGCGCAGAAACTCCGGGGACGCGCGCTGCGGCGACGCTCAATCGAGGGTGCTCAGCGACAGGCCGGGAACGCCTGCCAGGTCGGCCGAGATCTCGCGGCTCACCTGTTGCAGCATGCTCAGGCGCTCGCGGATGAGCTTGGCTTTCGAGATCCGGCGTGAGTGGCTCGAGCTGTTGAGCGCTGCGACCACGCGGCCGTGCTGATCCAACACCGGCACGGCGAGCGCGACGACCCCGTACGCGAGCTCGTCCTCGACGGCCGCGTAGCCGGCGCGGCGACAATCCTCGACCAGCTTGCGCAGCCTGTCCGGATCCACCACCGTGCGATCGGTAAACGCCTCGAACCGGGCGGTCGCGAAATAGCGGCTCACCCGTTCCGGCGTGAGTCCGGCCAGCAGCACTCGCCCGGTGGATGTCGGATGGGCCGGAAAGCGGCTGCCCACGTGCGCCTCGAGACGCAGCAGGGTGCGCACCGATGCGCGTGCAACGTATACGATCTCGGTGCCGTCCAGCACGCACAAGGCCGCGGAGTCGGAGGTCACTCGTGCGAGCTCCTCGAGTCGCGTCTTGGTGAGACGCTCGATGTTCATCGATTCGAGATACGCGGCGCCGAGCTCCAGGACCTTGGGTCGGAGGAGGAAGTTGCGTCCGTGCCGCGTGACATAGCCGAGCTCTTCGAGCGTGAGCAGGCAACGCCGGGCGGTCGCAGCGGGCATGGCCGCACTGCGTGCAACCTCCGTCAACGTGAGCGTGGCGTGCTCACGTGTAAAAGCACGGATTACGGCAAGTCCCTTGGCCAGTCCGCCCATGGCCTCGCGTCGCGGTGCAGGATCTTTTTTTCTCAGCATGGCTCCCAGTCTTGACGGCCGAGGCTGCGCGGGTTCACGATGCCTTCGAGCAACGAATAATAGTTCGCTATGCGAAATAATGCGATGGAGGCAGCGGCACCTTGAAGATCGGCTCGCAAAAGCACCGTAGCACGGCCATCAGCGCCTCCAATGCGCAGACCATCGTGGTGCGGGGGCGGAACCTCGTCAGCGATCTGATGGGGAAAATCAGTTTCACCGAGCACTTCTGGCTGCTGCTGACCGGCGCATTGCCCTCGGACTCGCAGCGCCTGATGCTCGATGCCACGCTGGTGGCCATCGCCGAGCATGGGCTCGTGCCGAGTGTCCAGGCGAGCCGGATGACGCTCGCCGCCGCGCCCGAGGCACTGCAGGGGGCGGTCGCAGCCGGCATCCTCGGTTGCGGCTCCGTCGTGCTGGGATCTGCCGAAGCCGCCGGGCGCTTCTTTGCACAGATCGCGCAGCAGGTGGATGCCGGGACTTCCATCGAGGAGGCGGTCACGGCAGTCGTGAAGGCGTATCGCGCAGAGCGGCGCGCGATTCCGGGGTACGGGCATCCGCTGCACAAGCAGGCCGACCCGCGCGCCACACGTCTGATTGAGATAGCGAGGGATGCGGGCTGTGCGGGGCGCCATATCGAGATTGCGCGCGTCACGGAGCGGCTGCTGCCGACCCTGGTGGGCAAGTCGCTGACACTGAACGTTTCGGGGGGCATACCGGCGGTGCTGCTGGATGTCGGCTATCCGGTCGCCGCGCTGAAGGGGATTCCGATACTGGCGCGTGCCGCCAGTCTGGTCGCTCATCTGCTGGAGGAGCAGGAGCGGCCCATCGGGTTCGTGCTCTCGCACGCCGCTGGGGCCGCGATCGACTACGACGGCGAGTCCCCGGACGGCTTCAATCCCAGCAAAGACTAGACAGATCGAGGCGGCGAAAGAGCATGCAATCGTTGGCGGGAGTGTTGAGCGGAATCCGCATCGTGGAGCAGGGCACCTTCATCACCGGGCCCTGCGCCGGCATGATGCTGGCCGACCTGGGCGCGGATGTGATCAAGATCGAGAGCCCCGAGGGCGATCCGTACCGCAGTTATCAGGGCGGGCACTACTCGCCGCACTTTCAGGCCTACAACCGCAACAAGCGCAGCCTGGCGCTGGATCTGAAGAGCGCCGCCGATCGTGCCTTGTTCGACACCCTTGCCGGGGAGGCGGACGTTTTCATCCAGAACTTCCGTCCCGGCACGGCCGAGAGGCTCGGCGCCGGTGCCAGCCGCTTGCGGGGGCTGAACGAGCGGCTGATCTACTGCTCCATCAGCGGCTTTGGCGGCAGCGGCCCCTACGTGGATCGCCCGAGCTACGACTCCGTCGCCCAGGCGCTCAGCGGATTCCTGAGCGTCGTAGTGGATGCGGCGCAGCCGCGCTTTCTCGGGCCGGCGCTCGCCGATGCGATCACGGGCATCTACGCGGCGTACGGCGTGCTGGGCGCTCTCGTGCAGCGCGGTCGCACCGGGCATGGCTGCACCGTCGAGGTGTCGATGCTCGAGGCCATGGCTCACTTTGCCGTGGAGCCGTTCGCTGCCTATTTCGCGCTCGGTGCCAATCCCACTTCCAAGGATCGTCCGCGCCTGGCCCAGGCCTATATTCTGCCCACGGCCGATGGCCGCCTGGTCGCCTTGCACCTGTCATCGCTGGAGAAGTTCTGGAAAGGTCTGGTCGCAGCGCTGGAGGCTCCCGAGCTGGCGAGCGATCCCCGCTTCAGCACCCGCCTGGCGCGCATCGACAACTATGAGGCGCTCGGCGCGCAGTTGAGCTCGCGATTTGCCGCTGCGCCGCTGGCCACCTGGGTGGAGCGGCTGGGCCGCAACGACGTGCCGTTCGCTCCCGTGCAGTCCATCGACGATGTCATCGAGGACCCGCAGGTCGAGCACCTCGGCTTGATCGTCCCGGTCCAGACTCCGCATGGCGGCGCGCAGGCCGTCAGGCCGCCCGTGCAGTTTGCCGGCGCGCGTGCTGCGAGTGTCAGGGCGGCGCCGCTGTTGAACGAGCATGGCGGTGCGATTCGCAACGCGCTGGCCGCCGGCGAGCGCTGGCCCGAGTTGCCAGGCGATACGTCCCCGGAGCAGGCAAAAGCTTCAGCAGCCCGATAGCGAAGAGGTTTACCCGATGTTGTTCCCGACCACCCTGGTGGGAAGCTACCCCCAGCCCGACTGGCTGATCGATCGGCAACGCCTGGCCGGGCGCTTCCCGCCGCGAGTACGCGTCCTGGAGCTGTGGCGTGTGCCGCAGCCGTTGCTGCAGCAGGCGCAGGACGATGCCACGCTCGTGGCGATCAAGGCGCAGGAGGATGCCGGCCTGGACATCATCTCCGACGGCGAGATCCGCCGCGAGAGCTACTCGAATCTGTTCGCCAATGCGCTGGAGGGTGTCGATCTCGACAATCCCGGCACCGCGCTCGATCGCAGCGGACATCCCAACCCTGTGCCGCGCGTCGTCGGCAACATCCGGCGCAAGCACGCCGTCGGGGTGCGCGACCTGGAGTTCCTCCTGGCCAACACGGATCGGCGCGTCAAGGTGACGGTGCCCGGTCCCTTTACGATGGCCCAGCAGGCGCAGATCGATCACTATGGCGGCGAGCGCCGGCTGGCCGCGCTGGATTACGCGACCGCGGTGAACGCCGAGATCAAGGATCTGTTCCGCGCCGGTGCCGACGTCGTGCAGATAGACGAGCCTTACATGCAGGCGCGTCCCGATGAGGCGCGGGCTTACGGGCTGGAGGTGTTGAACCGTGCGCTCGAGGGCGTCTCGGGCAATACGGCTGTGCACATCTGCTTCGGCTATGCCGCCATCATCCACTCGCGCCCGAGCGGCTATTCCTTTCTGAGCGAGCTGTCGCAGTGCTCCTGCCGCCAGATTTCCATCGAGACGGCGCAGTCGAATCTCGATTGCTCGGTCCTGAGGAATCTCAGCGGCAAGAAGATCATTCTGGGCGTGATCGATCTGTCCAGCCCGGAAGTGGAGACGCCGGAGAAAGTGGCGGCGCGCATCGAGCGGGCGCTGCCGTACGTGGCGGCCGAGGAAATCATCGTGGCCCCCGATTGCGGGATGAAGTATCTGCCGCGCGATGTCGCCTTCGGCAAGCTGCAGTCCATGGTCGCGGGCGCGCGCATGGCGCGCATGAAGGTTGCCAAGAACACGAACTAAGGTTCAACAGCCAACAACGATCCTGAGGTCACAAAGGTCCGAATTCACGCTATTGGGGAGGTCACGTGAACGCAACGAGGAAGTGGATCGCCATCAACATGGTGGGGGTCGGGGCCGCGGTCGCGGCTTTGCCGGTACTTGCGCAGACGACCGAGCTCGAGGAGGTCGTCGTGACGGCGCGCAAGCGCTCGGAGTCCTTCAAGGACGTGCCGATCACGGAGAACGTCATAACGAGCCAGACGATCCAGGATGCGGGCATCCAGTCCACGCGCGACTATGTCGCCATGATCCCGAACATGACCTTGGTGGAGACGCAGAATGCCGGCAACTCGTTCATCACCATTCGCGGCATCTCGCAGGCCCGCAACAGCGAGCCCTCGGTGGCCGTGCTCGTCGATGGAGTGCTGGAGAGCAATCCCTACGAGTTCGATCAGGAGCTGTTCGACATTCAGCAGATCGAAGTGCTGAAGGGACCGCAGGGCGCTCTGTACGGCCGCGATGCCATCGGTGGCGCCATCATCATCCGCACCAAGGATCCTTCGGATCAGTTCGAGGGCGAGACGCGTGTGGGGATCGGCAACGGAGTCGCCGAGCGCGTCCAGGGTGTCGTCAGCGGACCGCTCAACGAGTCCGGTACCGTGAAGTATCGCGCGTCGGTGAACTTCTACAACACCGACGGCTATCTGGAGAATGAGTACCTGCACCAGAAGGCCGATCCGTACCGCGACTATTCGGCGCGGCTGCGCCTGTTGTGGAAGCCCAGTGACACCTTTACCGGCGATCTGCGCTTCTACGCCGATCGCGTCGAGACTCACGCCTACTACTTCGTCATTCCGCGCTCGGACGAAGCGAACCCGTTCAGCTCCTTCACCACGCCGCCGAACGCGAACGATGTGACCTCGCCCATCCAGGTGAACAACCCGGGTGAGGACAATCGCGACATCTGGGATGCCGTCTACAAGTTCGATGTCGATACCGGGCACGGGACGATCACGTCCATTACCAACTGGAACCGGACGCGCGAGATCGACACCGGTGACGCCTACGACTTCCGGCCGACCGCCACCGCGGTGTTCGCATTCCTGCCGCCTGCGTTCAAGGATCTCAACCAGAGCCAATACATCGACAACGCGTCCGCGAGCCAGGAGCTGCGCTACACCTCGCCGACGGTCAACGGATTCACGTGGATCGCCGGCGCCTATGACGTGCACACGCACCGCTTCATTTCCACCGGCAACATGGTGGACAACGGCGATGGCGTGTTCCCCGTCTACCAACAGCCGCGTCTGACGGGTAACAATCCGAGCGCCACGTTCCTGTCCGATACACAGAGCAATAACGCCTGGGCGCTCTTCTATAACGCGACCTGGGATTTCGCCGCGCAGTGGGAGCTCGATGCGGCCGTTCGCTACGATGAGGATTCCCGGCAGAACACGACCGATACCCCGCCTGCCTTCCTCGCACAGATCCTGGATCCGACGGCTTTCACGGGGGAAGTGCGCACCCACACCTTCGATGAGATCCAGCCCAAGGCGACGCTGCGCTACAAGCCGACGGATGACATCACCGTGTACGGGGGATGGAGCCGGGGCTTCCGCAGCGGCGGCTTCAATCAGACCGGCGTCGGCTCGGTCGCCCTGGCGAACAAGATCTACGGCGTGAGCGACCTGTTCAACGCGGAAGTCGCCGATACGTACGAAGTGGGCGTCAAGGGGGAATTCCTCGACCGGCGCCTGAATGCGGGCCTGAGCGTGTATCACACCAAGTCCACGAACGGCTATTTCTTCGTGTTCCTGGCGGCGAATTCCACGCAGAACCTCGGCAACCTGGATGCCACGTACAAGGGCGTGGAGTTCGAGCTGAACGCCAGGCCGACCGACCGGATCGACCTGTACGCGAACTTCGGCTACACCGACAGCCACATCGATCGCCTGGAGAATATCAACGCCGCGGACCCCGCGGCGGTGGCGGCCTCGGCCGCGGTGGTAGGCAACCAGGCACCGCTGGTGTCGCGCATGACGACCAATGTCGGGGCGCAGTACCGGGAGCCGCTGCAATCGGATCTGAGTGCCACGATCCGTGTGGACTTCCAGAACATCGGGCGCACCTGGTGGGATCCCCAGAACGACACTTCCCGCGACCCCGTCTCGCTGGTCAACCTGCGCCTTGGACTGGAGCAGGGTGAGAAATGGTCGGTCGCCGCCTGGTCCAAGAATCTGACGAATAAGCTCTACAATGCCGAGTTCTCCCCCGGGGGATTCCTGTGGCGCGCGCCGCCCCGGACCTACGGGGTGGACTTCGACTATCACTTCTAGCCCCAGGGGCTGGTTTTGGAGGAATGTGTCATGGCCACTGCTCAGAAGCTCCCATCCCGGCTGCACCACACAGCCTATGTGACCCGGGATCTGGAGGGGACGCGCAAGTTCTATGAGGAAGTGATCGGGCTGCCGCTGGTGGCCACCTGGTGCGAGGTGGACGAGCTCTTCGGCGCCGAGCGCGTGTACTGCCACCTCTTCTTCCAGCTCGGTGACGGGGGGGCGCTGGCGTTCTTCAAGTTCGCCAAGAAGGAGGACGAGGAGCTCTTCGGCCCGCGTATGCCGGAGTCCCCCTTCCATCACATCGCCCTGAACGTCGACAAGGAGACGCAGCAGGGGATCGAGAAGCGCCTCAAGGATGCGGGCTACAAGGAGCCGCGGATGTACGTGCTCGAGCACGGCTACTGCCGCTCGGTGTATGTGACGGATCCGAACGGCCTGATCCTGGAGTTCACCCTGGATCATCCGAAGGTCAAGGAGATCAACGAGACCCGCCGGGCGAATGCCCATGCGGACCTCAAGCGCTGGATGGCGGGCGATCACACCTCCAACAACACGTATCGTTGAGGAGAGCCCGGGCCGGGCGATGGGGGCTTCAGGCAGATGATTCGCAGCTGGTCGACGCAGGACACCGAGCGACGCCACGCCCTTGCCTACTGGGTGGACACGGTCGGCCAGGCTCTGCTCGAGCTGGAGATCGAAGCGGCGGCGCCGGAGCGCTTCACGGCGAGCCTGCAGCAAAGCCGCCTCGGTCCTGCCGTGCTCAATCTCGTCGATGCCTCCGAGCAGTGGATGCGCCGCACCCACGCCGCGATTGCACGCAGCCACTCACCGTCCATCCGCCTGCTGCAGCTGCGGGCCGGGGAATTCGAGCTGCAGCAGTATGGACGGGAGTGCCGCATTCAGGCCGGCGATTGCGTGCTCATCGACAGCGAGGAGCCGTATGAGCTGTCCTGCTCCGGGCAGACGGTATGTCTGTCCGTCGGGTTTCCCCAGCAATGGCTGAGCCGGTGGCTGCCTTTGCCCCAGATGCAGGCCGCACGCAGGCTACCGCGGCAATCGTGGGGCGCGGCGCTGGCGCGGACGCTGTCCTGTCTGGATCCGACCAAGATCGAGGACCTGGTGCTGCCCGGCGATGTGGTTGCCGACCAGATTGGCTCACTGCTGGTGCTTGCCGCCGGCGCGCGTCAGGGTGAGGGCACGCCTCGCCCAGGCATGCTCGAGCGCCTGCGGGCGACGCTGCGCGAGCGCTACTTCGAAGTCGATCTGAGTCCCGCTGCCGTTGCCGCCGAGCACAACATCGGCAAGCGCCATCTGCATTTCCTGTTCGCCCGGCAGCAGACGACTTTCGGCGCCGAGCTCATGGCAGTGCGCCTCGAGCGTGCCCGGCAGATGCTGCAGGACCGGCGCTTCGACCACGTGCCGGTAGGGGATATCGCCACACGCTGCGGGTTCACCGATCCCAGCCATTTTGCCCGCCGGTTTCGGTTACGATTTCGCGCCGCACCCGCGGCTTACCGCAAGCAGGGCGCTCAACCACACTCATGATCCGACTGAACGAGACTATCGCCGCGGGCGGCACTGCTGTCCCGCTCAACGGCAGCTATGACCCGAAATTCGCCGCCGTAGCCGAAGCGTTCCGCGAGAACTACCGGAGCGAGGACGAAGTGGGGTCCGCCGTCAGCGCCAGCATCGACGGGGAGGTCGTGGTCGATCTCTGGGGCGGCTGGAAAAACAACGCGCGCAGCAGCGAATGGCAGCGCGACACCATCGTTTGCATGATGTCGGTCTCCAAGGGCATCACCGGCCTTGCCTTCAACATGCTGGTCGACCGCGGACTCGTCGACGTGAACGCGCCCGTCGCCCGGTACTGGCCGGAGTTCGCCGCCAACGGCAAGGAGAGGCTTCCGGTCCGCTACATCCTCGATCATCGCGCCGCGCTGCCGGTCCTCACCGACCCGTTGTATCCCGGAGCGATCTTCGACCGCGTGGCTCACGTGAAGGCGCTGGAGGCGCAGGCCCCGCTGTGGCACCCAGGCGGCGTATCACATTCACACCCAGGGCTTCCTCCTTGGGGAGATCATGCGGCGCGTGACCGGCAAGACGGTCGGCGAGTTCCTGCGCACGGAGATTGCGGGACCGCTCGGTGCGGATTTCCAGATCGGCAATATGTCCGAGACGGATCAGAAGCGCTGCGCCGAGCTGATCCCCAACATGAACGCCAAGCTGCTGGCGGCTCGCGAGGTGGACAAGGACAACATCCTCGGCAAAGCCTTCGTTCAGAACCCCAACATGACGTGGGCCGAAACGATGAACTCCCGACCCTGGCGTGAGGCGGAGATCGCCAGCGGCAACGGGCATGGCAATGCCCGTGCCGTGGCTCGCATTTATTCCGCGTTCGCCTGTGGCGGAGAGCTCGACGGAGTGCGCTTGTGCTCACGCGCTTCCATCGAGGCCATGATCGTTGAACAGCACAACCAGACGGAGATCATGCAGCAGCGCCCGTATCATCAGGCCCTCGGCGTGCTGCTGAACACGCCCGAAGCGGTGTTCATGGGACCCAACAGGCGCTCCTTCGGCCACCACGGGCTCGGGGGCTCGATCGGCTTCGCCGATCCCGACGCGCACCTTGCCTTCTCCTTCAGCTGCAACAAGATGCACTCGGTCGGGACCAACGGTCCGCGCGCCGCGCGGCTCATCGAAGCGCTGTACGCAACACTGTGAGCGGTGCCGGTCGTTATTTTCTCCGCGGGTGCATGAAATCCGGCTGGTAGTCCTCCTGGCCCCGGAAGATCACGTAGGAGTGGATGTCATCCACCTGCGTCGGCGTCAACCGATCCTTGAAGCTCTCCATCCCCTTGGCCTTGAGGATGCCGCCCAGCACGATGTCATTGAACTGTGCGTGTTTTTCGGGGGACAGGAAGCGCAGATCCTTGACGCCGCCGGTGGCGTTGCGGCCGTGGCACGTGGCGCACTGCTGCGCATACAACACGGCGCCGGCTTCCACCTTGTCGGTCGGCTGCGGGTCGGTCGGCGGCGGTGACATCGACTCCGGCGGCGGTGCCGGCGGCACACTCAGATTGCCCTCGGCATCGAGCTTGAATGCGATCAGATAGGCCGGGCCCACGAAGAAGCGCGTGGGCTTGTCCAACTCGTGCACGATCGCGCTGTTCCATCCGGCATTGACCGCAATGTACTGCGTGCCGTTGACCTCGTACGTCATCGGAGCCGCCACCGGAACGCTCTGCGTCGGCATTTCCCAGAGCTTCTTGCCGTTGTCGGCGCGATAGATGGCCAGCGTCTTGTTGATGGTGCCTTCGACCAGCAGGTTGCCGGCAGTCACCAGGGTGCCGCCGTTGCCCGGATGCGGATAGGGGATGCGGAAAGCCTCTTTCTGCTTCACCGGGTCCCAGGCGAGCATGTAGCCCTTGTCCCGGCTGTCTGCTTCGGCGTTCAGCTTCCTGCGCAGCTGCGGATCGTTGGTCACCCCGGCCCCGAGGGTCGATTGTCCGGGGATGAACTTGAACTTCCCCTCGGGCAGGCGCGAGGCCACCATCCATTGTTCCATGTTGGGGATGTAGACCAGGCCCGTGAGCGGGCTGTAGGACATCGGGTTCCAGTTGTGTCCGCCGCCGGGACCGGGCGTCATGAGGTGCGGAGTCTCGGTCAGATAGGACTCCGGATTGACAACGGGCCGGCCGGTGTGCAGATCGATGCGCGAGGCCCAGGTGTTGGGGATGTAGTTGTTCGCGGAGATGAGCTGGCCGGTGGCGCGATCGATCACGTAGAAGAAACCGTCCTTCGGCGCGTGCATGATGACGTGGCGCAGGCGCCCATCGATCTTCAGGTCGGCGAGGATCATCGGGGAGGTGCAGTCGTAGTCCCACTCCTCGGCAGGGACCTCCTGGTAGTGCCACGCGTACGTCCCGTTGCTCGCATGGAGCGCCACGATCGAGCACAGGAAGAGATTGTCGCCCCCGTGCGGACTGCGGAAGGCCTGTGGGTGAGGCGAGCCGTTGCCCGTGCCGACGTACACCAGATCGAGCTTGGGGTCATAGGCAATGCCGTCCCAGTCATTGCCTCCGCCGCCGACCTTCCACCATTCACCGCTCCAGGTCTTGGCCGCCATCGGCATGATCGAGTCCGAAGCCGCGCCCTCGGGCATCTTCGCCGGATCCCCGGGAACCAGATAGAACTTCCAGGTCTGCTTGCCCGTGCGGGCGTCATACGCGGAGATATAGCCGCGTGCCCCGAAGTCACCGCCGGCGTTGCCGATGACGACCTGTCCGTGCGCGATGCGCGGCGCGCCGGTCATCGACAGAGGCTGGTCGGGCGTGAGCGTCTGGGTCGTCCAGACAGGCTTGCCCGTGCGGGCATCCAGCGCGATCAGACGGCCGTCGAGTGCGGCAATGTAGATCTTGCCTTGCCAGGCCGCGAGGCCGCGGCTCACCGGACCGCAGCAGGCTTTGCGCGCCCAGTCCGGCGAGATCTTCGGATCGTAGGTCCATAGCACCTTGCCGGTCGCGGCATCGTAGGCCGTCGTGATGTCCCACGCGGAGATGTTGTAAAGCACCCCATCGATCACCAGCGGGTTCGACTCGACGCCGCGGAACGTATTGAGCGGGGCGAGCCAGGCGATTCCCAGACGCTGTACGTTGGTGTCGTTGATGAGCTTCAGCGGACTGAACCGCTGTTCGCTCCAGGTGCGGCCCGTGGACATCCACTGCCCCGGGTCCTTATCGGCATTCTCCAGACGCTGCTGGGTGACGTGCGCGGCAGAGGTAGCTGCAATGGTGGTGCTGGGTGTACCAGCGAGAAGGACAGCGATGGCCCCGAACGCGATCGAAGTCGCCCATAACATTCTGCTCAGCACACCAACCCCCTCGAACTCAACGCCAATCAGACGATCGCGACTCCCAGCTCCCGCGCACGCTGCACGAGTCCAGGCCAGGTATTGGTGACGAAGAGCCTGGGGTCACCCCACGCAGCGTCGTAGTCCTGCGTGGCATGGGCGTCAAGCATATCCTGTGCGCTCATTCCTTGCGCCAGAAGGTGTGAGAGTTTGAGCTTGAGGGCCGCGAGCATGGCGTGCTCGCTCTCGACATCGGCACGGGAGCTCACCGCACCGGAGCCCGGCACGACGCGGGTCTGCTCGTTGCACAGGCCGATGAGTGTCTGCGTCGCATTCACCATGCCGCCGATCCAGCCGTTGGTGCAGTAGTCGATGACGGGATAAACCCCGACGGAGACGACGTCGCTTGCCACCAGCACATTGGCATTGCGGAAGAACACGTAGATGTCGCCGTCGGTGTGCGCCTGCGGCAGATAGCCGTAGTCGATCTTCTCACCGCCCAGGGACAGCGTCCCGGTGGTGTAGAACGTCTGGTTGGGCCGCGCTTTGGGTGGCAGCGGCTTGAATACCTTGTCGTTCTGCCATTTGGAGACGACTTCGGTGCTCAGCCACAGGCGCGTGTTCTCATGGGCAATGATCTTCGTCCCGGCCGCACCCAGAGCGAGGTTGGAGCCCGTCTGCTCCCAGTGCCAGTGGGTGTTGAAAAGCGTGTGGACGCGCTTGCTGCCGGTCTTCTGCTCGATCAGCCGCAGAATCTGCTTCGAGTGCTCCGGCGAGCCGCCGTCGACGAGCACGACCCCCTCGGGGGAGTTGAACACCGTGACGTTGCCACCTCCGCCGGAGATCACGAACAGGCGATCGGTCAGGGGAACGATCGAGAGCTCAGGCGCATTCGAGCGCGCCTGAGTCCAGCGCGGTAGCGCGGCAACGGCCACAGTGGGCACGAGGCCCTGCAGGAAAGAACGCCGGCTCATTCGTTGCTGGCTACCGGCGTGCTGGCATCCATGAGCTTGCGCAACAGCGCGGCGGTCTCGGGATGCGCCTGCGAGGTCGCTCTCCCCGAGGAACCGGCAACGCCCATGGCAATGTCCGCGGCGGTCCTGCCGTGGGAGTCTTTCACCATGAGATCCGCCTTCTGCGCTACGAGCGCCTTTACGAGATCGTTCCAGCCCCAGGTGGCGGCGCCAAAAAGCGCCGTCTGCCCGGCGTTATCACGGGTGTTGATGTCGACACCCGCAGCCAGCAGCATCTTCGTGGCGTCGATGGCCTGGGCTTCGGTTTTATAACGTCCGCGGGTATCCAGTCCGCTGGACCCGATGCCTGTGGCCGCCATCAGTGGGGTGATACCCGCGACCTGCGGCAGATTGGGGTTCGCTCCGTGCGCTAGAAGGAGCCGCATAGCGGGGACATCGCCGGCTTTCGCCGCCCGGAGCAGGGGCGTGGGTCCTACTGTGAGCAGACTGTCAGCGCCGCGGTCGTCGCGCAGCGAACGATACGGGGGAAAGAGCTTCAATTGCAGGTTCGGGTCGGCGCCGGCTTTCAGCAGCATCTCGGCGAGTTGCAGGGCGGTGGTCTTGTCCGCGGAGGGACGGTCCGCCCGTCCGCCCACGGGCAGCGTATTCATGTCCACCGCTTCGTAGATCGGCGATCGGCCCCAGAGGTCCCACTTGTTCACATCGGCGCCGTGCTGCACCAGAAAGGCCGCCACGTCGAAGTTGAAATTGAGGGTCGCCAGCAGCAGCGGGCTGACGTTGTCCGGGTCGGTCATGTTGACGTCGGCGCCCGCGGCGACGAGCGCCTTCGCGCACTCCAGGCAGCCTTTGCGGGCCGCGTACAGCAGCGGCGTGAACCCGCCGGACGGGCGGGCCTGCATGCGCGGCTCGGAGGTAACCTGCCGCTCGAAGTTGTTGACGAGCGAGCGGTCGTTCACCACCGCATGATGCTTGATCAGGAGCTGCACCATGGCCGGCTGCGCTTCAGCGGCGGCCCACATCAAGGCCGTCTGACCGTGCCACTGTTCGCGTGCGTTGACATGCGCACCGTGGCTCAACAGCAGCCGTGCGGCCTCGACGTTGCTCGTGCGTGCGATGATCATTAGCGCGGTCTGACCGTCGGCGTTGGCCGACTCGACGTCCGCTCCCGCCTTCAGGAGCTGCTTGATCACCGCGACGTTGCCGGTGACCGCGGCCAATGCCAGCGGCGTCGAGCCGTAGTCGTTTCTGGCGTTCGGATTCGCGCCCGCCGCGAGCAACCGGCCGATGAGGCCGACATCGTTGTGGTACACGGCCCAGTGCAGTGCCGTCGTGCCGTCCGAGGAGTGTTGATTGACATCGGGTGCGGGCTTGGCGGCGAGCAGTGCCTCCGCCCGGCTGTCGTCCCTGGCGTGTGCTGCATCCACGAGAGGTGCCGGGAGCTCGACGGGCTCGGCGACACCCGCCAGCGCGGTGCTCGCGCCCAGCAGGCAGCTCAGCAGGAGTGTCGCCCAACGAAGTGTCGCCCAAAGTGCACGCATGAGGCTCAGATCTCTGTGATGGATCCGGTGCTGTCGCCGAGTTTATCGATCTTGACTCCGGTCCGCTGCAGCATGGTGAGCAGCACGTTCGCCATGGGAGTGCGCTGCGGGAAGTTGATGTGCTGGCCGCCTTTGACGGCGCCGCAGGCACGACCCACCAGCGCGATGGGCAGCGGATACTGGTTGTGCAGGTTGCTGTTGCTCATGTTGCTTCCGTAGAGCAGCAGCGAGTGATCGAGCATCGAGCCGTCGCCGTCGGGCATCTTGGCCAGCTTGGCGACGAACTTCGCGAAGGCGTTGGTGTGGTAGCGCTGGATCTTCACCAGGCGCGCTTTCTTCGCCGGGTCATTGGCGTGATGGGAGAGGGCATGGAAGGCGTCCGGAACGCCGATCCAGCCGTAAGTCTGTTCGCTCACCTCGGCCGCGATCATGAAGCTCTGGATGCGCGTCAGGCCGCCCTGGTAGGCGAGTGCCATCAGATCGAACATCAGGTTCAGGTGCTCGTCGAAGTTCTCCGAGGTGGCTCCGGGAACTTCCGGCAGATTGAGCTTGGCCACATCGCTATGCGCGGCGTTGTGCACGCGGCGCTCGATTTCCCGGACGCTGTCGAGGTAGTCGTTCAGTGTGACGCGGTCTTGCGGTCCGAGTGTCTTGGCTATGGAGGCGGTCTCGCTCGAGATCATGTCCAGGATGCTGCTCGTCTGGCGGGCGAGGAACTGGCGCTCCTGCGGGGTATCGCCTTGACCGAACAATCTCAGGAACAGCTGCCGGGGGTTGCTCTCGATCGGCAAAGGAGTGTGGGCGTTGCGGAAGGAGAGCGTTCCAGAGTAGCTGCAGCCGTAGCCGCGCTCACAGGCACTGCCCACCCCGTGACCCTGGGCGGTGGCCACCTCCAGCGACGGATACGGGGTGTCCTGTCCGATCTGCAGAGCGGCGATCTGATCGGCCGTCGCCGCCATGTCGGGCTCCAGGCTTTCCTTCGGATGTACGCAGGACAGCCACGTCGCCGGTACGAGGGCATGAACCGCGCGGCTCTCGGCGGGCTTGTTGCCGATGTTGCTGATGACGGTGAGCTTGTCTCGGAAGGGCGTGAGCGGCTCGAGGATGGCGCTCACTTCGAAGTCAGTGCCGACCTTGGAGGGTGTCCACTGCTCCATGATCGCGCCGTGAGGAAAATAGAAAAATCCGAGGCGCGGCTTGGGCGCGGCTGCGGTTTGCGCGAGTGCGGTCGCCGCCGGAACCATTGCATCGAGCAATGGCAGCGAAACGGCGGCGCCTACTCCGCGAAGTACGGTACGGCGTGAGAGGTGCTTCTTGGTGATGAACACGGGGAGTTACCTCCGGTTGTCAGCCAGCTTGGTGTTCGTACCGGGGGCCCCCGGAAGCTGGCGCATGCGGAAGGCCGGGCTGTCGACGACACCCTTGAGAATCGACTCGAAGGTGTTTCCTTGCGTCGCGGCGTTGCGGACGATGGCACGTACCATCGGCATGTCGGTGTATTGCAGGGTGCGGCCCAGAGCGAACACCATGGCTTTCTCGGTGACCGTCTGCACGAACTGATCGGGCCGCGCGAGCAGCGCAGCGCGCAGATCGGACGGGCCCTTGACGAAAACTCCACTGGAGAGCCTACCGCTGGAATCGATGGGAGCGTCCGCGTCCAGATCCCGGTCGCGCCACACTCCCACGACATCGAAGTTCTCCAGCGCGAAGCCCAGCGGATCCATCACGCCATGGCAGGCATTGCAAGAGGGGTTCTCGCGGTGCTTCTCCATGCGCTCGCGAACCGTCTCCACCTTCTGGCCCGGCTCGGCGTCGTTGAGCGTGGTCACTACGCCAGGAAGCGGGGATCCCGGGGCGACGCCGACGATGTTCTCCAGTATCCACGAGCCGCGCAGCACCGGCGAGGTGCGGTTGCCGTAAGCCGTGCCCATCAGGATGGCACCCTTGCCCAGCAGCCCCCATCGGTTCGGATCCGTCAGGCGTATCGGGCGAAACTGATCGCCGCGGATGTTGGGAATGCGATAGGCGCGGGCGACCCGCTCGTTGACGAAGGTCTCATCCGAGCTCAGCAGGTCCATGACGCTGCGCGGACTGCGCAGGATGCTGTCCAGGAACAGCCGGATCTCTTCGCGATAGCCCTCGCGCAGGTTGCGGTCGAATTCCGGATACAACACCGGCGTGGGCTCGGTGGTGTCCATCTTGCTGACGTTCAGCCACTGGAAGGCAAAGTTAGTGACCAGCGACTGCGAGCGCGGATCCAGCAGCATGCGGTGCACCTGGGCATCCAGCACCGCCGGGTCGTTCAGGCGGCCTGCGGTGGCGAGGTCGATCAGCTGCTGGTCGGGCCCCTGGCTCCACATCAGGAACGACAGTCGCGAAGCGAGCGCCAGGCCTGCCACGGGCACGACGGAGCCGGGAGCAGCCTGCTGCGGAACAGGGTCCGAGCGGAACAGGAATTTGGTGCTCGAGAGGATGGCCGTCAGCCCGCTTTCGATCCCCGCATCGAAGTCGCCGGACTGCCGGCCGTCCGCGTAGAACTCCATCGGGGCCTTCATGTCCTCGTCGGTCACCGGGCGCCGGAACGCCTGCTCGGCGAGGTGCGCCAGGATGCGCCGCGCGCACGGAGCTTCGTCCGCCGCACTCGCAGGATGGCAGATGAAAATGCGCTTGCGGCTTTCCGTCTCGCTCAGGCCCGTGACATTGAAGGGTCCGGAAATATCCACCCCCGGAATGTTCGGCACCCGCTCCATTTCCGGGAGCTCGGCGATCGGCTGCAGCGGGGAGTCGGATTCGGCGAAAGAGCGCTCGATGAAAGCCACTCCGACCTTGTGCGCGCCGGCTTTGACTTTCACCGGGATGTCGTTGAAGCGGGACTGCATCTCGTCGGCGGCGGTCGCCTGATGCTGGTCCACGGCCTTGAGGTCCGCCGGGCCGCCGAAGGTGCCCTCGAACACGCGATTGCCGTCGATCGTCAGGATGACGTGTTGCGCAGTGTCGATCTTGGTGACATAGCCGGCGCCGCCGAAGAAGAACTGGCGGATGCTGAACTGGTATTCGCCGTCGGCCGGAAAGTAGTGGTCGAGAACAAAACCCCCGCGGGTGCCGAGCGGCAGACCGTCAATGTGCTCGGACTGGTTGACGTCCGGTGGCACACGGTACTCGCGGCTGCTCGGCTTCGCGGTGACCCGACCGATGGCCTGGCGGCTGATGTTGCGTGCGGCCGTGATGTACTGGTCGAGGAACGCCGGCGAGATGCGCAGGACCGCTGCGATGTTGTCAAAGCCATCGCTGGAGACATCCTTGGGCAGGAGCGACTTGACGTCCACGTCGAGCCCGAGGATCGAATTGATCTCGCGCGCGTACTCGGTGCGGTTGAGACGATGGATGCCGACGTTGCCGGGTGCCGGGCGGGACACGGCGGCGTGGTCCAGCTGCCCCTCCATCCAGGAGACGAAGTCATCGATGGTTTTCTGGTCCGGCTGCACCTGCCCGGGAGGCGGCATCAACCGGCCCTGCAGCTTGCTGACCGCCTTCTCCCAGGTCGCGGCGTCCGAGGCAATCTCATTCGGGGACAGGGTGTCGAAGGCGACGCCGCCGGCCCAGTCTTCGCTGTTGTGGCACTTTTCGCAGCGCTTCTCCAGAAGCGACCACTGGGGTGGAGCGGCATCGGAAGGACTGCTCGCCGGGGCGGCTGGCGCTGGCGCTGGCTTGACGGAGGAGTCGGCGGCCGCGGCGGGCTGTCCGCACAGTGGCCCGGCGGCCACGAGGGTAGCCCCTGCCAAGGTCAGGACCCGTTTTCTGAACCTGCTGCGTGCTGCCAAACGCCGGCCTCGCTGCACAAACGCCGATTGAACGTTCCTATGTTATTACGGCCTTGCCTTTAGAACACTTAAGCACAAAAAAAGAAAGCATGCTTTGGTTCTTCCACGGCGGAGCGGCCGCACCGTACGGGTCGGCGCGGCCGCCCAGCGGATCAGAACAAGCCGACGATCTTGCCGCTGGCGTCAATGTCGATCGAGTCGGCCGCCGGCACCTTCGGCAGGCCCGGCATCGTCATGATGTCGCCGCAGATCATCACGATGAACTCGGCGCCGGCCGCCAAGCGCACTTCCCGGACGTTCACCACGTGGTGCGACGGTGCACCGCGCAGCTTCGGGTCGGTGGAGAACGAGTACTGCGTCTTCGCCACGCACACCGGGTAGTGCCCGTAGCCGCTCTCCTGCAGCTGCTTGATCTGCGTGCGCACCTTGCTGTCGGCGGTGATGTCCGAAGCATGGTAGATCTTCGTCGCGATCGCTTTCATCTTGTCCCACAGCGGCAGGGACTCCTCGTAGACGAAGCGGAAGCTGCTCGGCTGCTCGCACAGGCGGACCACCTCTTTCGCCACTTCGACGGCGCCCGCGCTGCCTTCGGCGTAGTGACGCGCGTGAATCACCTTCACTCCGTGAGTGGACATGCGCTCGATGAGCAGCTTCGTTTCCGCCTCGGTGTCCTCGGCACGTGAGTTGATCGAGACCACGCACGGCAGACCGTAGAGCTTGCTCACGTTCTCGATGTGGCGCTCGAGATTGACGAGGCCCTTCTCCAGAGCGGCGAGGTTCTCCTTGCCAAGCTCCGGCACCTCGATTCCGCCGTGGTACTTCAGGGCGCGGATGGTCGCGACGATCACGGACGCCGCGGGCTTCAGCCCTGCCTTGCGGCACTTGATGTCCACGAACTTCTCGCCGCCCAGATCTGCCCCGAACCCTGCCTCGGTCACCACGTAGTCCGCCAGCTTCAGCGCCGTGCGGGTCGCCATCACCGAGTTGCACCCGTGCGCAATATTCGCGAACGGCCCCCCGTGAATGAAGGCAGGGTTGTTCTCGAGCGTCTGCACGAGATTCGGCTTGAGCGCGTCCTTCAACAGGGCGGTCATGGCGCCATGCGCCTTGAGGTCGCGCGCCAGGATCGGCTTCTGGGCAGCCGTATAGCCGATGACGATCTTGCCCAGGCGGTCCTTCAGATCCTGCAGGCCGGTGGCCAGGCAAAAGATCGCCATGACCTCGGAGGCCACGACGATGTCGAAGCCGTCCTGCCGCGGATAGCCGTTGCCGGGGCCGCCTAGTCCAACCACGATCTCGCGGAGCGCTCTGTCATTGACGTCCACCACGCGCCGCCAGGTGATGCGTCGCACATCAAAGCCGAGCTGGTTGCCCTGGTGAATGTGATTGTCGATGAGCGCAGCCAGCAGATTGTTGGCGAGCGCGATGGCGGCAAAGTCGCCGGTGAAGTGCAGGTTGATGTCCTCCATCGGGACCACCTGCGCGTAGCCGCCGCCGGCGGCTCCGCCCTTCATGCCGAACACCGGGCCAAGCGCCGGCTCACGCAGGCAGATCATCGTCTTCTTGCCGATGCGGTTGAGTGCATCGCCCAGCCCGACGGTGGTCGTCGTCTTGCCTTCGCCCGCCGGCGTCGGGGAGATCGCGGTGACCAGGATGAGCTTGCCGTCCGGGCGGTTCTTGAGGGAGTCGATGTATTCGAGGGAGATCTTGGCCTTGAAGCGGCCATACGGCTCCAGGTCCTCCTCCGGAATTCCCAGCCGCTCGCGTGCCAGCGGCACGATCGGCTTCATCTTTGCCTGTTGCGCAATCTCGATGTTGCTGGGTGTTTTCGTCGCCATGGAGGAGCTCACCTGTTGGAAGTTGGGGGTCGGACCGGGGCCGGGGACCGGGGCGGAGCTATTGGGCCGCTCGCGGCGCCGTGTCCCCCGCGACCGAGTAGAGAATCTGGGCGTTGCGGGTCTTCTGGAAATCCTCCAGCGTCTGGCCGCGCATGGCGGCGTAAATGTGCAGGTTCGTCGTGCCGACGACCGCACCGAGCTTCTCCAGCAGGAAGAAGATCACGCCGTACTGGATGAGCGCGCGCCAGTCACGGCGGCGCACCATGTCGCGCTCCTGCTCGGTGAGCCCGTACTCCTGGAACATGGGCTCCGGATCGGTCAAAAAGCGCTTGCGCTGCGCCGGGTTGACGAGCTCGTGGAGGAAATGGTTGAGCCGGTAGGCCTTGACGCTGCGATCGAGCGTGAACGGATAGGTCCCTTCGAGCTTCTCGAGGCCCGCCCACTGGCGGCCGATGCGCTCGCGGTAGGCCTCGGGAGTCTCATCGAGCTTCTCGTCGGAGGCGTTCTCGTAGATCACCGTCGCAATCGGCGTCATCGAAGGCAGGTAGTACGCCTGGTGGAGCTTCTTCACCTTGGCCGAGAGCGCACCACGCATCACCAGCCACATGATGACTTCCGAGCCCTCGAATCCGCCGCGCCTGGCGTACTCGGCAATGGTGATTTCCGTGAGCTTCTCCGGCTCCTTCTCCAGCATCTCCAGGAACTCCATGTCCCAGGGTGTGTTGTTGAACCCGGCGCGCTCGCCGTGCACCTGGTGCGAGAGGCCGCCGGTGCCGACGAGGGCCACTTTGATGTTCTCGGGGTAGCTCTCGATCGCCTTGCGCAGTGCGCGCCCCAGCTTGAAGCAACGCTTCGCGGAAGGGATGGGGAACTCCAGCACCCCCACCTGCAGCGGGATGATCGCGCCGGGCCAGCCGCCGTTGTCGTGCGGCCAAAGCAGCGACAGCGGCGAGAAGCAGCCGTGATCCAGCCCCTTGGCCTGGAAGTAGGAGAGGTCGAACTCATCCGCGACCAGGCCGGTGGCGATATGCCGCGCCAGCGCCGGATGGCCCTTGATATCGGGGAGCTTGCGCGGACCGCCGCCCTCATCCGCCGGCCAGTAGCGCTCGCCGACCCCGAGGGCAAACTGGGAATAGTGGTCGAAGAAGAACGAGGTGATGTGGTCGTTGTAGACGTAGAAGAGAACATCGGGCTGCTTCGCGGCCAGCCATTGCTTGACGGGCTCGTAGCCTTTGAAGATCGGCGCCCATACCGAGTCGTTCTGCTTGTTCGCATCCAGCGCAAAGCCGATGGTCGGCGTATGCGAGGTGGCGATTCCACCGACGATCGTGGCCATGCGTTTCCTTCGATAGTTCGCTTGGTGCAATCCCGGCCGCCCTGAAGCGGCGGACGGGATTGCCAGGAGGCCTCTTACTTGTGGCGCCAGCCCGGAGGCGCATAGGAAATACGTGCCACCTCAGAGTAGGGGACCGGGCTCACGATGGCACGGATTTCCGTCTGCACGTGCCGCTCGACGGTCGGTTTGCGTGAACCGCCGCCAGGCTCGCCCCATACCAGCTTCACCTCGTGGCCATGCTTCGCATGGTCGGTATCGAGCATCGCCAGCGTGAGGTGCGTGCCCTCGTTGTAGCTGTAGCCGATCCATGTGGAGATGCCGACAGTGTGTCCCTCGAAGGTGACCTTGTCGTACGGGAGCGTCGAGTACACGGAAGAGGGGAAGTCGAAGTACTTGTAGCGCTCGCCCTTCTTGGCGCTGTACTGCGAGCCGATGATCTTCATGACGTCATCGGTGTTGAGGGCCAGCGTCACCTTCGTGCGCCGCGGCGGCTGCGCAGCGATCTTCTCGAGAGCCTCGCGCCCGATGAAGTCGTGATCGAACTTCACGAAGGCCCCGTAGCCGAGGTCGTACGGGGTGAGGTAGTAGTCCTCGATGTTCTTCGAGTCGAAGCTGCCGCCCAGCGATGCACGACCCTCATAGCCCTGCGCGGGGAGCCATTCGCGGTACTTCTTCATCTTCTCGCCCGAGTACACCGCCGGCATGGGCGAGGGAATCCAGCCCGACTCCAGCGTGTTCGAGGAATAGGCGCGGGCACCGACCAGGTGCAGCCCGAAGTCCTTGCCGCCCTCCACCAGGGCCGCCTTCACGTCCTCACCATGCTCCCAGGGTCCGAAGAGCTCGAAGCCGGGCTGCCCGGCCATGCCGTGGCGCAGCGCATTCACGCGATGCCCGGCAATGACGAACTGGGTCATGTTGAAGAACTTCAGGTCCGGGGGCTTCTTCCCGAGCACCTTCTCCATGGTCTTCATGGCGTTCGGGCCCTGGATCTGGAAGCGGTATTGCCGGCGGGTGCCGGTCGATCCCGTGCGCTCCACGGTGCGCTCGTCACGCTCGAGCATGACATCGTAGCCACCGGTCTCGGCGTGGAACTGCACCCAGTTGTGCACCGACGGGCGGCCGATGATGTTGAAACGCTCGCGGCTCAGGTAGGTGAGGATGACGTCGCCGATGACATAGCCGTCGTAGTTGCAGGGAACGAACTGCTTGGCCTTGTTCGGCTCGAACCCCTTGACGCTGTTGATCCCGAGATCGGAAATGAGCTTCAGCGCATCCTTCCCCTCGATGTACATGTCCGTCATGTGGTAGGACTGGTTGAAGAGCACGCAGGTTTCCTGCCAGGCCTTCTGCTCATCCCGCCAGTTGGTGTACTCCGGCGGCACGACCGGGTACACGTTCGGCCCGGTGGGAGAGTTGCGCAGCATGTCGACGGGATTGCCGGCCTGCTTGATCAGGTCTTCCAGGCTCTTCGGAGTGGTGCTCATCGAGGGGGGTCCTTGACTTACGGATGAGCCGCGAATCTTGGTGCTTGGGATCCCGACAGTCAAGGCAGGATCCAGAAGGGGACCGAAATTGCGCCCACGCCGCCAGATATGGCGGGTTCCAGGGCGTCCACGGCGACGGCTGGATCCCAAGTTGACGGAAATGGATCCCGTGCCGCACCATCCCCGGTTTCGAGGTGCGCACTCTTTCCCCTGATGGACACACAACTCGCGCGTGCGACGGTCAGTATTCGAGAAATGATCCTACGCGGTCGGCTGCGTCCGGGGCAGCGGGTGGCGGAGGCAATGCTCGCCGAGGTGCTGCAGATGTCGCGCACCCCGGTGCGCCAGGCGCTGCCGGTACTCGCCAAAGAGGGGCTGCTGGTGGAATCCGGCACCCGGGGTTATGTCGTACGCACGTTCACCCAGAGCGAGATCCTCGATGCCATCGATCTGCGCGGCGTTCTGGAAGGCCTGGCGGCCCGGCGCGTCGCCGAGCGCGGCGCTTCGCGCGAATTCCTAAGGGAGCTGCGCGCCTGCCTGGATTCCGGCGACCGGATATTCAGGAAGAAGCACCTGGTCGACACGGATGAAGCGGCCTACGGGGACATGAACGGGCGCTTCCACGCGCTGATCCTGGAGGAGGCCGAGAGCTCGATCATCTCGGGGGCGCTGGCTCGTAATGCCACGATTCCCTTCGCCAGTGCCGAGGCGATCGCCTTCGATGTCACCGACCTCGACTCGATGTACGAGGCTCTGCATTTCGCACATCTGCAGCACCACGCCGTGTACGATGCCCTGGAAGCGGGGCAGAGCACCCGCGTTGAGTTCCTGATGCGCGAGCATGTGAACACGGTCAAGAAGAGTATCAACATGCTGGAGCAGCATGCCACGGAGGCAGGCAGTCCGGTCAGGCTCGTGAAAAGCTGAAGGCGCGCGCGTGTGGCGCTCGCGGTGCAGAGTTCGCAAACCTCATCAGACGGTGCATTCGCGTGACGACTGAAAAACCCGCCGACCGCGGCGCTCGCCCCGACGTCGAGCTGATCGCCTCCTATTGGACACTCGCCGGCGGCGCCCTGCCGCATTCGAAATTCGAGTACAGCACGTTCGAGTTCCGCAAACGGATCGAGGCGGCGGCGCGTGCCGGCTTCAAGGGCGTGGGCCTGTGGCACGCAGACCTGGAGCGGGTGCTCGAGCGCTACTCCCTGCCCGAAATGCGCCGGATCCTCGCCGACAACGGCATGAAGTACGTCGAGATCGAATTCCTGGTCGACTGGTTCATCGAGCCCGGCGATCCGCGCCGCGCGGCTTCCGATGAGCGGCGCAAGCTGCTCTTCGATGCCGCCGAGGGCCTGGGTGGCCGGCACATCAAGGTCGGCGATTTCTTCCGCTCGCCCTGCCCCATGGCGCGACTGATCGATGAGTTCGGTGCCTTGTGCCGGGATGCGGCCAAGCGCGGCATCATGATCGTCTATGAGCTGATGCCGCATTCGGTCATCGAGTCGCTGGCGGCGGCACGCACCCTCGTCGAGGGAGCCGCGCAGAGCAACGGCGGCATCATCTTCGACCTGTGGCATATCGTGAAGCTCGGCATTCCCTACGAGGAGGTCATGAGCTTCCCCGCTGCCTATTTCAAGGCGCTGGAAATCAACGACGGCTATCTGAAGACGCCCCAGGGCATGGACATCGTCACGGAGACCACTTCGCATCGCAAGCTCTGCGGCCGCGGCGAGTTCGATATCAAGGGATTCCTGCGTAAGCTGTCCGCATCCCCCTACAAGGGGCCGGTGGGCATCGAAGTCCTCTCGCAGGAGCTCAGAACCTGGGATCTCGAGAAGACCGCGGTGACCGCCTACGAGACGACGCACGCGCAATTCGACCGCTGACAGCGACGCAGCGAGGGGACGGGGATGCAACGCAGCCAAGACCGTATTCTGACGACGCACGTCGGGAGCATCGTACGTCCGAAGGCCATGCTCGACCTCGCCAGCTTCAGGTCGGGTCCGCCGCAGGACCCCGCGCGCTACGCAGAGGTGTTGCGCGAATCCGTCCGCGATGTCGTGCAGCGGCAGATCGCGGCAGGCATCGACATCGTCAACGACGGGGAATACGGCAAATCGAGCTGGGCGAACTACGTGCTCGAGCGCATCAGCGGTTTCGAAGCCCGCAAAGGGGCCACGAGCTCGTTCGAATGGCTGGGCCGCGAGCGCGAGCGCTTCGCCGAGCTGGTGCAGAAGGAGTTCGGCGCCACTCCGGCGAGCATCATGTCCTACGTCTGCACCCACCCCATCGAATACCACAAGCCGGGCGATATCAAGCGAGACGTCGCCAATCTGCAGGCCGCGATGGCCGGCAGCGGCGCAGCGGAAGGTTTTTTGACCGTGGTGGCGCCGGCGAGCGCGGTGTTCAACGGCGTCAATGAGTTCTATCCCAGCGAGCGCGACTACATCTTCGCGCTCGCGGAGGCGCTGCGTCAGGAATACCTGCAGGTCGTCAATGCCGGCTTCATCGTTCAGGTCGACGATGCGGTGCTCGCCAACATGTACGACCACCTGGTTCAGCAGAGCCCGCAGCACTATCGCAAGTGGGCCGAGCTGCGCGTGGCAGCGCTCAACCACGCCCTGCGCGACATCCCGCCGGAGAAAGTGCGATATCACGTGTGCTTCGGGAGCTGGCACCTGCCGCACACCTCGGATGCGCCGCTCGAGGAGATCGCCGATCTGATTCTGCAGGTGCGCGCGGGCGCGTATTCGCTCGAAGCCGCCAATCCACGCCATGAACACGAATGGCGGGTATGGCAGAAAGTGAAGCTGCCCGAGGGCAAGATCCTGATCCCGGGAGTGATCACCCACCACATCATCACCGTGGAGCACCCCCAGGTCATCGCAGACCGGATCGTGCGGTACGCGAAGATCGTCGGGCGGGAGAACGTGATTGCAGGCGCGGATTGCGGTTTCGCACAGGTCGACCACATCCAGCGCGTGCCTGCAGCGGTGATGTGGGCAAAGTTCGAGGCTCTGGCTGCGGGTGCACGACTGGCGACCCAGGAACTGTGGGGGCGAGCGGCATGACGACTTCAAAGATCTCCGAGCTCTTCTCGGTCAGCGGGTACGGTGTCGTTGTTACCGGCGGCGCGAGCGGACTGGGCCTTGGGTTTACGGAGGCGCTGGCTAACAACGGTGCCCGCGTCACGATGCTCGATATCGACGCAGGCCGCATCGCGGCAGAGACGAAGCGGCTGCGTGCCGCTGGCCTCGACGTTCACGGCGAGGTCGTGGACGTGTGCGACCATGCTGCGCTCGACCGCGCCTTCGACGCGGCAGCAGCTCGCTACGGGCGGCTGGATGTGGCCTTCGCCAATGCGGGGATCGACTCCGGTCCGGGGTTCGTCGATTCCTGGGTGGGGGCGCGCGCCCGCAATCCAGCCGGTGCGGTGGAAAGCTACACCGACGAGCGCTGGACCAAGGTCATCGATATCAACCTGAACGGGGTGTTTGCCACCGTGCGTGCCGCCGCGAGGCACATGCGGCCGCGAAAGTCAGGTCGCATCATCATCACTACCTCGCTGGCCGCGGTGAAGTGCGAGGCAGTGATCGGCGCTGCATATATGGCCGCGAAGGCCGGCGCCGCCCATTTCATGCGCAACGTGGCGCTGGAACTGGCGGCCGATAACATCACGGTGAACGCGATTGCTCCCGGATTCTTCGTCACCAACATCGGCGGCGGACATGCGCACAACCCGGACACTCAGGCCCTGGTGAGCAAGCACGTGCCGATGCACCGGGTCGGGTTTCCTGCCGATATGGCTGGCCTGACTTTGTTTCTCGCCTCGCCGGCCTCTGCGTATGTGACCGGTCAGCAGATCATCATCGACGGCGGCTGGGGACTGGGGGAGGCGGACTGAAACCTGCACATCCGCCGTTCAAGGGGGCAAAACTGACGAGCCGCCCAGGGGGCGGCTCGCGGCAGAGGTCGAGCCCCGAAAGGCTCCCCCCCAAAAAACCTTTAAATTCAAGACTTAACAACAGCCACGGACGATCTCCTTCAGACCCTTCTGGGCTCCCATTGCAAGCATACCCCTTGGCCCGGGACCATTCCAGCCGCCAAGGTCCACTTGCTTGAACTAGGCCCCGTGGGTACGGGTGTGAGCTCAAACGCATGGAGAGCGTTTGCGCTGATTTCAAGGCCTGGATCGTAGTGTACGTCAATAGTCGCACCGTCGGACGGCCACGTCGTGATGAGCATCTCAGCGTCTCTGACTCGACGCACCGTCTCGAGGCGGACTTCAAAACGACGGTCAGCCTTTCTTGGGATGACCACTTTATGTTTAAGAACCAGCGCGTCGTAGCCGGCGCATTTGACCACCTCGCCATTGCCAACCGTCACTCGCTGCCCATCGACGCGAAGCTCGAAAAATTTCGGCTTCTGGTCGGTCGAGCCTCCCGGCGGCAAGCTGGTCTCGCAGGAGAATTCGTACTCCAGATCGTTCTCGGTGAGATTGTGCATCTCGAACTCGCGATAGACCGAGACAGGCATGAAGTCCTCCGAGCGCGCGCCCCGCGGCACCTTCAAGGTATAAATGTACTTCTCGTTTCTGCGAAAGAACTTCCGATCGAAGACGACGCTCTCGTAGTGCTCCACCAGCTCCCGGGGTACTTTCTTTCTGTAAACGGCGTCAAACACACTCTCGATCGCCTGGCGCGTCAGCTCGTGAGACAGCGCCGCTGCTCGTTTGGTCTCCTCAAT